>NZ_CAUVXP010000064.1:14469-30271 GCF_963555955.1 Protofrankia sp. Cas3 | reverse complement strand
GAGCCGCACCAGCCGCCGGCGGTGGCCAGGGAGTTCCCGACGGCGTGGGCGCGCACGCCGGCGATGCGGGCGGCCCGCGTCGCGGCCCTCGAGGTCGGGATGAGACCACTCCTGGACGCGAATCTATCGCTGTCGGTGACAGGACTGGACGCCCTGGACGAGCTGCGGACCCCCGCGGTCTTCGTCTCGAACCACTCAAGCCATCTGGACGCTCCGCTGCTGTTGTGCACACTGCCGAGGAAGCTGCGGGACCACACGGCCGTGGCCGCGGCCGCCGACTACTTCTTCGGCAGTTGGTGGCGGGGCCTGGGTACGGCTTTCCTGTTCGCGACCGTGCCGATCGAGCGCCGCGGGGGCGCCGCCTCGACAGCGCCCGCGGACCTGCTCGCGGACGGCTGGAATCTGGTGATCTTCCCGGAGGGGACGAGGTCGAAGGACGGCCAGCTCGCCCGCTTCCGGTTCGGTGCGGCCCATCTGGCGATCACCTGTGGGGTTCCGGTGGTACCGGTCGCGATTCGCGGCAGCTTCGCCGCGATGCCGCGTGGCCGTGGCTGGACCCGCCCGGGCAGGCCGGGGGTATCGGTCCGCTTCGGTCGGCCGATGTACCCGACAACCGATCCGGCAACCGAGGACCTCCGCACCTTCACCGGCAGGATCTTCGCCGAGGTCTCCCGGCTGCTGGCCGAGGACACGACCTCGTGGTGGGAATCGCTGCGTGCGGCGCCCGCCAGCGCTCCGCCTCCCCGGTCCGCGCGCACAGCCCACTGGCGCCGGGTCTGGGCGTCGACAGAACCGGTCGGACACAGCCGGACGATCTCTCCCTGGGACCGGCCCGGCCTGCCATCCCAGCACTCCGGCGGATCGTGAGAAGAATCACAGTGGCCTCACATTGTGGATAACCCTGTAGACAGTGCGGTGCGTATCTCCCGATAGCCTGGGGATCTCCTGTGGGGAGAGACGCACCCGCCTGTGGCAGGCGATGTCAAGAGTTGATTCCAGATCCCTCAGGCCCGTCACTGGGTTCATGGACCTGCGCAGTCGGCCCCGCCGCTCCAGCCAGAAGCAGCACTCGAGCCACCAACAGCACCTCTCGAACCCGGGCGTCGACGCCTTCCGGGCGAACCGGCCTACCGGTCTGCCCCCGAGCGTCGCCCGGGTGGCCGACCGCACCCGCCTGTCGGCCGAACTACTCGCGGCCATCCTCGAGGTGGCGGACCGTACCCGGGTGTCCCTGGACGACATCGAGCTCGCGGACGCGCTCGCCGACCGGCTGCTCGCCCGCCGCCGCGACCGGCTGCGCCTCGCGGCCTCCGCCTGACTCGCGGCCTCCGCCTGAGCCGCAGCCTCCCCACGGCACACGGCCGGTGACGATCGTGGTGCGGTGGGCCGTCCACAGGCGGCGGGCCGACGTGCCTACTGTCCACAGGCGCCGGGCTTGGCGCTCCCCACCCCGGATGCGCCTTCTACAGTGGCCCGGTGACCCTGCCCTCGGTTCGAATCCTGCACAACGCCACGGACGTGCTCCGCCGCGTCTTCGGCTACGAGTCCTTCCGTGACGGCCAGCAGGAGATCATCGAGCACGTCGTCGCGGGTGGGGACGCGCTCGTCCTGATGCCGACCGGTGGCGGAAAGTCGCTGTGCTACCAGATCCCCGCGCTGGTCAGGCCGGGCACGGGTGTAGTCGTCTCGCCGCTCATCGCCCTGATGCAGAATCAGGTGGACGCGCTGCGCGCGCTCGGGGTGCAGGCGGGTTTCCTCAACTCCACCCAGCAGGCCGACGAGCGCCGGGCGGTGGAGGCCGCGTTCCTCGCCGGTGAGCTCGACCTGCTCTACCTGGCCCCGGAACGGCTGCGTGTCCGCGCCACGACGGAGCTGCTCGACCAGGGCGAGATCGCGCTGTTCGCGATCGACGAGGCGCACTGCGTCGCCCAGTGGGGGCACGACTTTCGGCCCGACTACCTGCTGCTCTCCGAGCTGCGCCAGCACTGGCCGGAGGTGCCCCGGGTGGCGCTGACCGCCACGGCCACCCCGGCGACGCACCAGGAGATCATGGCCCGGCTCGGGCTGGAGAACGCCCGGCACCTCGTCGCCGACTTCGACCGCCCGAACATCCAGTACCGCATCGTGGCGAAGAACGACCCGAAGGCGCAGCTCCTGGAGCTCCTGCGCACCGAGCACCCCGGCGACGCCGGCATCGTCTACTGCCTGTCGCGCTCCTCCGTCGAGAAGATCGCGGACTTCCTGGTCACGAATGGGATCGCCGCGCTGCCGTACCACGCCGGTCTCGACGCGCGCACCCGCGCCGAGCACCAAGCCCGCTTCCTGCGTGAGGACGGGCTCGTCATGGTCGCGACGATCGCGTTCGGGATGGGCATCGACAAGCCCGATGTCCGCTTCGTCGCCCATCTCGACCTGCCCAAGTCGGTCGAGGGCTACTACCAGGAGACCGGCCGGGCCGGGCGTGACGGGTTGCGCTCGACCGCCTGGCTCGCCTACGGCCTGCAGGACGTCGTCCAGCTCCGCCGGCTCATCGACGGCTCGGAGGGGGACGCGGCGCACCGCCGCCGGCTGAGCTCCCACCTGGACGCGATGCTCGCGCTGTGCGAGACGGTGGAGTGCCGCCGGGTGGGGCTCCTCGCCTACTTCGGGCAGGAGAACACGGCCGCCTGCGGCAACTGCGACACATGCCTACAGCCCCAGCAGACCTGGGATGCCACCGTCCCCGCCCAGAAGCTGCTCTCTGCGGTGCTGCGCCTGCAGCGGGAACGCCGGCAGAAGTTCGGCGCGGGCCACATCGTCGACATCCTGTTGGGCAGACGCACCCCCAAGGTCGGCCAGCACGGGCACGACTCCCTCACGGTCTTCGGGATCGGCACCGAGCTAAGCGAGGCCGAGTGGCGAGGTGTCGTCCGCCAGCTCCTGGCGCAGGGGCTGCTGGCCGTCGAGGGTGAGCACGGCACGCTCGTGCCCACCGACGAGAGCGCGGAGGTCCTGCGCAAGCAGCGGACGGTAGCGATGCGGCGCGAGCCGAAACGCCTGTCCAGGAGTGCCGCGGCCGCCCCGGGGAAGGCCCGCCGCGCCGCGCCGGCCGACCTCCCTGAGGAGGCGGTGCCGGTCTTCGAGCGGCTCCGGGCCTGGCGGGGCGCGACCGCCAAGGAACAAGGCGTGCCCGCCTATGTGATCTTCCACGACGCCACGCTGCGCGAGATCGCCGCCCGCGTGCCGTCCTCGCTCGCCGCGCTTGCGGAGGTGAACGGCGTGGGCGAGAACAAACTGGCCAAGTACGGCCAGCAGATCCTTGACGCTCTCGCTCAGGCCGACAGCGGTGCCGAGACCGATGGCCCCCCGCACTCCGATTGCGGGCGCTCGGTTTCCGGCCCGTAAAGGGGCCGTCCGATGTCGCGGTGCTCGGCATGACCAGCGCCACCGCCGACCGGGCCGACCCCGCCCGCCTCGCCGGACTCGTCCGCGGCCAGTGGGGCATTGAGTCCCTGCAATGGCTGGGCTACGCAACCTCGCGGCCAGTGCCCTCCATCGTGCTGCCCCAAGCCTCTTACTTGGTGAGTTGTCGCGTTGACTGCGGCTGGCTCAGTGCCACGCCGCACGGGCCAGCGCCACGCCGATGACGGCGGCGCCGACTGCGGCCAGCACGCTACCTATGACGTTCGCCACGGCGAGCAGTCGGGCGCCGTCCTGCGCGAGCCGCACCGTCTCGTAGGAAAACGTCGAGTAGGTGCTCAACGCCCCGCACAGTCCGGTACCGACCAGCAGCGCCACCCGGGATGACGCCGCCCCCGCGCTCACCGCCCCGGTGACCACACCGAGGACACCACTGGCGATTACGTTCACGGTGAACGTCCCCCACGGGAACACCGTGTCGTGGCGGGTCTGAACCGCCCGGTCGGTCAGGTACCGCACCGGCGCGCCGACCATCGCACCCAGGATCACCAGCAGCCAGCTCACCGGCCCGCCTTGCGGCCGACATAGCCGATGGCATAAAGGATGACCTCGACCGAGGCCCAGACCGCGCCGAGCGCGCTCACCATGGTCAGCGCGAGATATGCCAACGCCGTACCAGCGTGTCCGCCGTTCACGAGCCGTTCGGCGTCGACCGCATAGGTGGAGAACGTCGTGAACCCGCCCAGGACGCCGGTGCCGACGAACGGCCGTACCAGCGGATGCGCCGTACGTACCTCGGTGATCACTACCATCAGCACGCCGATCAACGCGCAGCCGGCGGTGTTCACCGCCAGCATGGCCCACGGGAACGCGCCGGGCGGGGTGGGCCAGCGCAGCATCACGCCGTAACGGGTGCACGCCCCCAGCGCACCACCGACAGCGATCACCGCTAGCAGCGGCGCAGGGGCCGCGGGCCGGCGCTGCGCGGGGATGTGCAGATCGACATCGGGATCGGTCGGCTCGCCGACCATGCGCACCCTCCCTACCTGCGCGACAACGGCAGTAGCCAGCATGACTGACTACCTGGCGCGGTCAGGTCGGCCGGGGGGCGTAGGCGTAGTGCGTCCTACCGTGCGGGGTGACGCAGTGTGGGTCGGGTTGTCCGGGTGCGCGCTGGGTGTCGGTGGCCAGGTGGTCGACCTGGAGGGTGGTGTGGTCGATGTGATGATCATCGCGCAGCCAGGTGTCCAGGTCGCGGCGGACGGCGTGGCAGTCGGCGTCGGGGTGCACCAGGACGTGCGCGGACAGCGCGGGTTCGCTGGAGGTGATCTGCCAGATGTGGAGGTCGTGGACTTCGCTGACACCGGGCCGGCGGGCCATCGCGGCACCGATGCCGTCCGGGTCGAGCCCGTCCGGCGCAGCCTCGAGGAAGATCCGTCCGGAGGCGCGCAGCAGGCCGACACCGGCTTTCATCATGAGGATGACGACGACGACCGAGGCGATGGAGTCGGCCCGGTTCCATCCGGTGATGATTATGATCACGCCCGCTATCACGGTCGCGACGAACGCATAGAGATCGGTGAGGATGTGCTGGAAGGTGCCTTCGACGTTCAGGCTTGCCCGGTTGGCTCGACTGATCGCCGCGGTTGCGGCAATGTTGACGGCCACCCCGACCAGCGCGGTGCTCAGGACGAGCCCACCGGCCACCGGGCCCGGTGACACCAGCCGTGCGACAGCCTCGTAACCGAGCCAGCCGGCGAGCAGGAGCAGCGTGAGACCGTTGGCTTGAGCGGAGAGAATCTCCACCCGACGCAGGCCGAACGTGTAGGGGCCGCCGGCGGGCCGGGCCGCTATCCGCAGCGCCGCCAGTGCCAGCACGATCGACGCCGCGTCGGTGAGCATATGGGCTGCATCCGACAGCAGCGCCAGCGAGTGCGCGAGCAGGCCGACGACAACCTCGCCGACGAGGTAGACGCCGATGAGACCAAGAGCGATCGTCAACCAGCGTCGGTCGGCGTCCACTGTCACGCCGTGCGTATGACCTGCATGGCCATCCTTCTCGTGGCCAGCCACCCCATGGCCATCCGCCCCATGAGCATGACTCATTCCGGGGTCACCCACCGCCGACCTTCCCTTCCCTCATTCTCCTTTCCACCATATCGCTCGTCCTCCCCCTGACGTATTGTTTTTCGAACGGATGCCCAGTCGGTGCTTAACGGAAATGACTGTCGGAACCGAAGTCGGTTTCGTTCCCGTGAATTCCGCTCGCGATCTATTCGATCTTCTGGGTATCGATTCTCTGGTGCTCGATTCTTTGCTGTTGGACGCAATTGTGCGCCGAGGGTCGGCGCCACCGAGTCGGCCGGCGGGTAGAGCGCAGCGGATGTGGATAACGTCGGTTTTTCCACAGTGCGTGGTCAAGGCTGGTGCGCAGCGTGTGGGAGGATCAGTCTGGCGTCATGGCTGAGAGGAGCCCATCATGGCGGTTATGGCGGTCGCGTACGAGGATCTTCCGATCCGTGCGGACGGGTTCACGGTTGATGATCTGGCGGAGTTGCCCGATGACGGCCGGCGTTACGAGCTGGTCGACGGGGTGCTGCTGGTGAGTCCCGCTCCCCGTTGGGAACACCAGCGTGCGTGCCTGGAACTTGCGGTTGCGCTTCGGAGTGCCTGTCCCGACGATCGGGTGGTTTTCGCACCCACTCCGGATGTGCGCAGGGGGCAACGGACGAGCGTTCAGCCGGACGTGTGCGTGGTCGCTCGGGCGGATCTAGTCCGCGGGGAGCGTTACCTGGCTGTGCCGCTGCTGGTCGTCGAGGTGCTCTCCCCCAGCAGCGTGGGCATCGACCGGCTGCTCAAACGCGACGTCTACGCCCGTCTCGGTGTCGGCCACTACTGGATCGTCGACCCCGACAAGCCCTCAATCACCACGCTGAGGCTCCGCGACGGCGAATACGTCGAAGTCGCGACCGTGCACGGCGAGGCGATCATGACCGTGACCGACCCGTTCCCGCTGACCGTCAGCCCCTCCCAACTCGTCCTGCCCTGACAACCCGCGCGCGGGCGGTGGAACGGCCCGCGCTATACCCCTGGGGGTATCATCGACGATGTTGAATCATCCGTCGAGGGAGTTCACCGACATGCGATACGACCGGACTGTTCGGGTTCGTGCACAGTTTGACGAGACGGTCGGACGGGTGCGCACAGCCCTGGCCGAACAGGGTTTCGGCGTGCTGACCGAGATCGACGTCCAGGGGACGCTCCGAGCCAAGTTGGGCCTGGAGATGGAGGAGTACCTGATCCTGGGAGCCTGCAATCCGCCGCTGGCACACCAGGCTCTGACCGCGGACCGTACGATCGGCCTGCTTCTGCCGTGCAACGTAGTTGTACGCCGGGACGGGGCTGAGACTGTGGTGCAGGCGCTGGATCCGCAGACGATGGTGGGTCTGACCGGGCTCGAGGAGATCAAACCCGTGGCTGACGAGGCCGCCGCGCGCCTCGACGCCGTCCTCGGGTCCCTCGAATAAGAGCGACCGGCAATTGGGACGTGGCGTCGCGGACGGCGCCGGGCTCGTCAGGCCAGAGCGAGGAAGAGCTTCTCCAGCTCTTCCTCGGTCAGCGGCGGTTTGTTGTTCGTGCCCTCGGCGGCCAGGCACTCCCGCATCCCACTGGCCACAATCTTGAATCCGGCCCGGTCCAGAGCGCGGGAGACCGCGGCGAGTTGGGTGACGACGTCCTTGCAGTCACGCCCGGCCTCGATCATGGCGATCACGCCGGCGAGCTGCCCCTGGGCGCGGCGCAACCGGTTGAGCACCAGGCTCATCGACTCGCTGTCGGCCTCCACCGGCCACCTCCTGATCCGAGCAGCTGATCCGAACCGCTGCTTCCAAGCAGCTGCCATGGTACCCCTTGGGGTATATGCGGCGGCTATTGCTCTCCAGAAGCCCCTCTCAGTCGTGTGAGAAGCGGATATCGGGCAGGATCCGTCGCAGCCATGCCGGGCTCCACCACGCGGCGCTCCCGGTCAGCCGGAGCAGGACGGGCAGCAGAACGAGGCGGACGAGGAACGCGTCGAGCAGGACCGCCGTGCCCAGCACGATGCCCATCTCCTTGGGTGGCAGCGGCTTGGCCAGGGCGAAGGTGAAGAAGACCGCGACCATGACGGCGGCGGCGGCGAAGATGACCCGCCCGGAACTGCCGAGAGCTCCCACCACAGCCCGTCGGGCATCGCCGGTGCGCTCGAAGTGTTCCTTGGCCGCGGAGAGCAGGAAGACGGTGTAGTCCATCGCGATTGCGAAGATCATTGCGAAGAAGAACACCGGCCCCCAGCCATCCAGGAAACCCTGAGAGGTGAAGCCGAGCACGCTCGTGCCGTGGCCGTCCTGGAAGACGAGTGTGGCGACGCCGAACGCGGCCCCGGTGGCAAGGAGGCTGGTGAGCGTACCGAGTGCGGCGACCAACGGCGCGGCCAGGGCGACCAGCAGGAGCAGGAACCCCAGCGCCAGGATGACACCGATGACCAACGGCGCCCTGGCATCGAGAACGTCCTTGAGGTCCAGGTTTTCCACCGCAGCACCGCCCACCAGCGCGTCGTCGGGAAGGGCCGCGCGCAGGGCGTCGACGGTGCGCGAGAGGGCACGGTTGGACGGATCCATCGACGGCATGGCCTGGATCAGCTCCAGCCCCGAACCGTCACGAGCGGGCACGGCCGGCAGTACCGCGGCGATCCCGTCGGTTCGGTGCAGACGGTCGATGGTGGCGTCGGCCTGGGCGGTCGGTGTGATGATCTGGAGCATGCCCGGAGCGCCGGCACCGAACGCCTTCTGCACGATCTCGTAGCCCTCACGGGAGCTGTCCTGTGCGGGCACGACGGTGATGGACGGCATCGCGGTCCTCAGCCCGGCCACCGGAATGGCCAGTGCGACCAGGATGGCAAGCCCGAGTGCTCCCCAGCGCAGCGGTTGGCGCAGGAGTCGTTCGCCCCAGGCGGTGAACCGTGGGGAGGTCTGCTGATCGGTGCGCACCCACGGTAGCGCCAACCCGTTGACCCGGGGACCGAGCGTGCCCAGTACCGCGGGCAGCAGGGTAAGCGTCGCGGCGAGCACGAACACGACCGACAGCATGATGCCGACCGCCATGGTGCGCATCGCCGGCGAGGGGACAAGTGTCACCGCGGACAGGCTCACCAGCACCGTGATACCGGACAGCAGCACCGCCTTTCCCGCGGTGTCCATCGTCTCGACCACCGCTCGGTGTCGGTCGCCGGTTCGGGCCAGGCCAGCGCGGAATCGGATGACGAGGAAGAGCGCATAGTCGATCCCCAGCGCGAGCGCGAACATCAACGCGAAGTCCATCGCCCAGATCGAGATCGACGCGACATGTGTGATCAGAACCAGTGAGCCTACGGCTGCGACCAGGCCGGCCATGGTCAACAGCAGGGGCAGCCCGGCCGCCACGAGCGAACCAAAGGCGATCACCATGACGGCCAGCGTCACCGGCCAGGACAGCACCTCGGCGCGGATCATCGCGCTCAGGTTGGCGGCGTTGAAGTCGCTCCACATCGTCGACGAGCCCGTCGCGCGCACGGTGACGCCGTTACCGGACAGCGCTCGCAGCGGGTCTTTCACTGCCTCAGCCGCGCGCACCATGTCGTCCGTGCCGGCACCCGCACCGCCCAGCAGGATCGCGGTGTGGCCGTCCTGGCTGATGCTCACGCCGGGCTGAGGTGGTATTACCTCCGAGATACGGCGGTCGTTGTGGAGTATCCCGGTGGCCTGCTCGATGACCGTCTGCACGGACGGATCGGTGACGGGCCGGTCGGCGGTGATGACCACCTGTAGCGCGGATGATGCGTTGCCGCCGAAGTGTTCACGGGCGAGTTCGCGGACCGTGACCGACTCCGACCCGTTGGCCTGCCAACCCGCACCAGACAGCACGGACGTCACCTGGGGCGCACATGCCCCGAGGACGGCAACCAGTATCAGCCACCCGACGGCGACCGTCCGAAAGTGGGTGGCGGTCCATCCGCCCAGACGGCCGAGCGGCCCTGGGCGGCCCGCAGCTGGACTGACCTCAGCTGGACTGACCTCGGGTGCCGGGACCTGTTCGTCCTGCTGGGTTTTTCCAGCAAACGTCGTCATGCCATTCCTCCTCGCAGCGATACCCCCTGGGGTACTCGCGAAGCCGCAACGATACCCCCATGGGTATCTTTGTGCGAAGGGGAGCGGCTCGTTCTCAGGTGATGGGCGCCGGGTGCGGGTGATGGCCGTGACCATGGTGCTGATGGTGACCGGACGGGTGTGTCGGGTCGTCGGGGTGGTCGTGCGGGGTCTGCGGCGCGCCGACCCGATGTTCGAAACCGGGCAGCGCCACCCGGTACAGGCAGGTGTCGCAGTTCATCCGGATGTCGCCGTCGAGCGCCTCGTGAAAGCGTTCGAGCACCAGGTCGACCAGGCCGTCGTGGTCACCGAGCAGGCCCGCGCAGCGCAGGTCGACGGTGGGATTCCGCGCAGCCCAGCCGCGAGCCTGGGCGATCACACGGTCCGGGAGCACGCCGGTGAACAGGAAGTACGGCGCCACCACGATCCGGGACGCGCCGAGGCGGGCGCAGCGGTCGAGGCCGGCCGGAACCCCCGGTTCGGCCAGGCTGATGAACGCAGGTTCCACGCCGGCGAAGCCACGTCCCTCCCACAGCAGGCGGGCGACCTTGGCGACCTCGGCGTTGGCATCGGGATCGGTGGATCCGCGGCTGACCAGCAGCACGGTTGTCTGCGCGCGTTCAGCGCGGGAGCAGACCGTCGCGATCCGCTCGTCGAGCGCCGCCAGCAGCGTCGGATGCGGGCCCAACGGCCGTCCGTAGGTGTAGTCAAGGCCGGGATGGCGGGCGCGTTCGCGGGCGAGCGCAGCCGGGATGTCACCCTTGGCGTGCCCGGCGGCCACCAGGGTCAGCGGCACCACCGCGAGCCGGTGACGCCCGGCGGCGACGAACCGGGCGACCACATCGGCCACCGGCGGCCGTGACAGCTCGATGAAGCCGCCGTCCACCGGCGTCCCGCCGGCCCGGGTGCGGACCAGGTCGACGAAGGTCTGAAACTGCGACACCCCGCCAGCGCTGCGCGTCCCGTGCCCGACGATCAGCAGCGCCGGTTCCGGTCGGCCCGGTCGCGAGTCCCCATCCGTCACGACTGCAACCCCTTATACAACAGCGTGTCATACAACAGCGCGTTCAGCGCCGCGGCGGCGACTGCCGCCCCGCCCCTCTCCGACCGGTTCGAGATGGCCGGCAGACCGGCGGCGCGCAACGCGTCCTTGGCCTCGACCGCTCCGACGAAACCGACGGGCAGGCCGATCACCAGCGCGGGCCGGGCGACGTCGGCCACCCTCAGCAGCCGTTCCAGGGCGGTCGGCGCGCATCCGATCACCCACACGGCACCCGGCCCCACCTCGTCGAGGGCGAGTCCGACGGCCGCGGCGGACCGCGTGAGCCCGGCGCGGGCCGCGTCGCCGGCATTCACGTCACCGAGTCGGCACACCACGTTCCCAGTGGTGATCCCAGCGGCCGTCATGCGTACGTCGACGACGATCGGTGCACCAGCGGCCAACGCGTCGACGGCGCCACACAGAGCAGCCTCGTCGCAGACCAGGTCGGTGGCGTAGGCGATGTCGGCGCTGGCATGGACGACCCGTTCGACGACCGCGCGGGTCCACGGCGCCAACGCCGCGGTGTCCAGGCCGGTCGCGGCGAGGCGCGTCCGCGCGATGTCGTATGACCGCCGTTCGATCGGATGCGCCACCCGCTTCATCGTCCGACCGCCGGTGACCCCGAGTCGCTCAGCGGCCCCGAAAAGATCACGGCGTCGATCGCGTCGACCGGGCAGATCTCCGCGCACTCTCCGCAGCCGGTACAGCGGTCGGTGCGGATGACCGGTGCCCGGCCACCGCCGGGACGGGGCGGCCCAGGGCGCACCGCGTGTTCGGGACAGGTGACCAGGCAGGCACCACATCCCGCGCATCCCTGCGCATCAACCCGGTAGATCAGCTCCATCGGTAGCCCCTCGGCGTGACGATGCGACCCGCGACGACACGGGTCTGGGTGCTGCCGACCACGACCGTCGTGGTCATGCCGACACGATCCAGACCGCTGGCCGTGGCACTGCTGGCCGTGGCGTCGGCCAGGTCCGCGATGGTGGTGAGGCTGACCTGCTGACCGGGGCGGAAGGCCTCGGTGACGATCCCGACCGGAGTCGAGGGCGGTCGGTGGACGGCCAGCAGCTCCAGTGCGCGCGGCAGCTGCCAGGTCCGGGTCCGGCTCCGCGGGTTGTAGAAGGCGACGACGAGATCGGCTTCGGCTGCCGCGGTGACCCGCCGTTCGATCACATCCCAGGGTGTGTGCAGATCCGACAGGCTAATCATCGCGTGGTCGTGGCCGAGCGGCGCACCGAGCAGCGCCGCGGCGGACAGCGCCGCTGTCACCCCGGGTACCCCCACCACGTCGAAGGAGTTGTCGGCCCGCTCCAGGGTGGGGCTGCCCATCGCATACACCCCGGCATCCCCACTGCCGATCAGAGCGACCGCATGGCCGGCGCGGGCCGCCTCGACCGCCACGGCGGCCCGTGCCTCCTCCGAGCCCAGACCGCTGGCCAGCACCTGCGTGCCTGGTCGGATCAGGTCGGCGACGGAGTCGACGTACTGGTCCAGGCCGACGATCACGCTGGCTCGGGCGAGTTCGCGCGCAGCATACGGGGTGAGCAGGTCCCGGTCCCCCGGGCCGAGGCCGACGATCGCCAGCCGGCCGCGGGGACGATGGCGGGCCACCGCCACGGTCGCATGTGCGCTCGCCCGCTTGGACACGACCAGCTCGGCACTGTCAGTCGCAGCGCCGTCGGCGCCCAGCAGGCTCGCCGCCTCGGCGACACTCGGCGTGCCGACGGCGGCCCGGACCACCTCGGAGGGATGCGGCACGTCGACGGTCGCGAGTAGCGCGGCCGGGTGGAACACCAGCGGCCAGCCCCGGGTGCGGGCTGCCGCGACGATGCCGGCCTCGTCCCGTTTGGCCTCAACCGTGGCGAGGTGGCGCACGGCCAGCGGCGACAGGCCCGCATCGGCCAGTGCGCGATCGACGAGGTCGAGGATCTCCTGTTCGGGCGCGCCGCGGCTCGCGCCGACTCCGACGATCAGGCTCGGCGGCCGATAAACAACCGTCCGACCGGTGATCACAGGGTCTGTGATCACGCGATCGGTGATGATGATGGATGGTGCGCTGTCGGGCTGATCGTCGCGTCGGGTCCACAGCGGTGTGCCGAGTTGGCGAACCGTCGCCGGTAGCGGTGGCAGCGGCCAGGTGGCGTCGGCGTACATCGTCACGGGCTCACCGGAGAGCACCGCCGCGCCCACCGTCGCCAGGCGTGAGCCCGGTTCGACCCGTAGCCCCACATCGGCGCCGAACGAGTCGAGTCCTGTCGAGCCCGATGCGTCGCTGGCGGTGGTCACAACGGCGGTCGCGCCCAGCGCGGTGGCGACACGTCCGGCGAGCGCGTTGGCGCCACCGCTGTGCCCGCCGACCAGGGCGACCGCCCACCGTCGGGCCTCGTCCACGCAGACCACGCCCGGGTCGTTGTCCTTGTCGGTGAGCAGACCAGCCGCGAGCAGCCGCACTGTCGCGCCGGTGGCGAGAAAGCACACGACGCCGGCGCACTCGGTGACCGCGGCGGCGAGCGCGTCGCGGACCGTGCCAGGGTAGATCCGGGCGTCCGGCCAGACCCGGGCGAGCTCCGCCGCGCCAGCGCGTCCAGCCGCGGTCACGGCCACCAGCCCGACACCGTGGCGACCGGCACCTTCGCGATCATCATCCCGGCTAGCGTGGATCATGCTGGTTCCCAGTGTGTGCTCCCCACAACAGGACGACCGGGTTGGTCGCCGCGAGCCGTAGCGCACCGTCGGGTAACGGTCGTAGTCGGGCTGCGGCGAGCTGAGTGCCGGCGACGTCGAGACCGGCGCAGACCAGCGCATCCCAGCTGGGTCGAACCCGGTCGAGGGCGGCCAGGGCGACGACCACGATCCGCCGGGCCCGCCGGGCGCAGGCCCCGACCACCTCCGGTCCGCCGCCGCCGACGAACACCGCGTCGGGTGTGGGCAGCTCGGTGAGCGCGTCCGGGGCGGCGCCCCGGACGACCTCGACGGACACCCGGTGCGCGTGCGCGTTCGCCCGGGTGCGTGCGCAGGCATCCGTATCGTGGTCGACGGCTATGGCCCCCGCGCCGAGACGGGCGCATTCCACCGCAACCGATCCGCTGCCGGCACCGACGTCCCAGATGAGATCGCCGGGTCCGGGGCCGAGGTGGGCCAGCGCCACCGCCCGCACCTCGGCCTTGCTGATCATCGAGTCGCGATGGGTGAACGCGGCCTCGGGCAACGCCCAGCCCGGTGGTGACGCCCGGCGCGGAAAGATCCATCCAGCCGAGTCGTGATCTTCGGTCGTGGGTCGGTCCGGCGTGACCCGGTCGGTGCCATGGACGTTGGTGTCATGGACGTTGGTGTCCACCACGATGACCACGTTCGGATCTCGCCAGTCGCGACGTGCCGCGGCCTGCGGTGGCGTGCACCAGGTGGTCCGTTCGGTGGGCATCCCGAGATCCTCGGCGACGAACATCCGGCGCGGCAGCGCCGTCAGCGCGGCGCCGAGCATGGCCGGGTCGCCGCCCGGTCCGGTCAGCACGGCCACGCATGGATGGGCGCGGCAGGCGTTGACGGCCCGGTCCAGGCGGCGACCGTGCGCGCTGAGTACCAGGGCGTCGTCCCACGGCAGCCCGGCACGCGCGAAGGCGAGGGTGACCGAGGATGTCGCGGGCAGCACCTCGATGTCGAGACGGAGCCGGCGCAGTGCCCGGACGATGCCGAAGAACCCCGGGTCACCGCTGGCCAGGACCACCGCCGGGCCACCGTCGGCGGCCAGGTGGGCACTCAGTTCAGACAGGCCCGCCGCGACGTTACCAAGGGTGATCGTCGCCACTCCCGTGGCCAGAAGTGGCGCGACCGCATCGAGATGGCGACGCCCGCCGACCACCACCGAGGCGGTGCTCAACGCGTGGACCGCGGCGGCGGTGAGCGGACGCCCGTCCCAGCCGATCACCGTCACCCGATTCACCGTCACCCGATTCACCGTCACCCGATTCATGGTGTCGACCTGCATGGCCCGACCCATGTCTGTTCCGTCGCGGCGACGCAGGACATCCCGGTGAAGTCGACCATGGCGACCCGGGCCCGCAGACGTCCCTCGGTGAACCGGACGAGAACGCCCGCGACCCGGGCACAGAGCAGGTCGCCGGCTGCCCGCAGCAGGCCGGCGGTCTCCCACAGCTCATGGGCGTGGCGCGCGGTGTTGGCAACGGCGACCGCGGCCACCAGCGCCGCGTCGCCACCGGCGTCCGCGGTGATCCCGGCGAGCAGGTCCGGGGAGACCTTCGACCGGGTGTAGTGCGTCATCAGGATGCCCGCGGCCAGCTTGGTGAGCTTGCCGGCCATGCCGACGAAGACCACGTCGGTCATGCCCACCTCGACCGCGCGGCGCAGGGCCGCTCCGGTGAAGTCGCCGACCTCGACGAAGCACACCTCGGGCAGCGCCGGTAGCAGCCCGATGGCCGCCTTCTCGGTGCGCCCGCCGGTGGCGAGCACGACCGTGCACTGCTGCTGGGCGGCGGCGACCGCCACGGCCTGTTCCACCGAGGCCCGCCATGACGCGGTGGAGAAGGGCCGCACGATGCCGGCGGTGCCGAGGATCGAGATCCCGCCGATGATGCCCAGCCGGGCGTTGGTGGTCCGCCGCGCCATCCGCTCCCCATCCGGCACGCTGATCACCACCCGTAACCCGCGGGTGTCCAGGTCGACGACCTCCGCGACCGACCGTGTGATCATCGATCGGGGCACCGGGTTGATCGCCGCTTCGCCGACGGGCAGACCGAGACCGGGTTTCGTGACGACGCCGACGCCGGTTCCACCGTCGATCTCGATTCCGGTCCGCGTCCGCCAGGTCACCGTCGCGGTCAGGTGTGCGCCGTGGGTGACGTCCGGATCGTCCCCGGCGTCCTTGATCACGACGGCTTCGGCGGTTCGTCCGGCATCGACCACGCACCGCTCGACCGCAAAGGAGACCAGCCCGCCGGCTGGCAGGCTCACGGTGACCTCCCGCTGCACGATCCCGGAGACCAGGGCCGCGCTCGCGGCCTTCGCCGCGGCGGCCGAACACGTCCCGGTGGTCCATCCGGTGCGCAGCGCGTCCGGCCGGACCTTGGCGGTGCGCGGCAGATCAGGCTCACGCAACGGGACCAGCTGGGGAACCGGTTCATGGGGGTTCACGCCGGTTGCTCTCCGGCTTCCCGCGGACGGTCGTGGGCCCGGTCGTGGGCCC
>NZ_CAUVXP010000064.1:0-14023 GCF_963555955.1 Protofrankia sp. Cas3 | reverse complement strand
GTCCGTTCGGCCTTGCGGAACCCGTGAAAATGGCCGGGGTGGTAGAGGTGCGAGCGGGTGCCACCCGCCGCCAGCGCCGGGCCGACCAGCACCAGGGTGTGCTTCCACAGTTTGTGCGCACGGACGGTGGCTGCGAGGTCCGCAAGTGCGCACCGCACGATCAGTTCATCCGGCCAACTCACCCGGTAGGCGATCACACAGGGCGTGTCCGGCGGATAACCACCGTCGGTGAGCTCGTCCTGGAGCTGACCGGACCGGGCCGCCGACAGGAACAGCGCCATCGTCGTGCCGTGCCGCGCGAAGCCGGCGATCTCCTCGCCCGCGGGCATCGGGGTCTTGCCGCCGCCGAGCCGGGTCAGGATCACCGACTGTGCCACCTCGGGAATGGTCAGTTCGCGTTGGATGGACGCGGCAGCGGCGGTGAAGCTGCTGACCCCGGGCACGATCGCGGTGGCGAGCCCGAGTGCGGCGCAGACCTCCAGCTGCTCCTGCACCGCTCCCCACAGCGCCGGGTCGCCGGAGTGGATCCGGGCCACGGCAAGCCCGTCACGCGCCGCCCGCCGGTAGACGTCCCGGACGCCTTCGAGCGGTAGTCCGGCCGAGTCGATGATCTCGGCGTCGTCGCGGGCGTGGGCGAGCACGTCCGGGTGCACCAGTGAGGACGCCCAGATGACCACATCCGCCTCGCTGATCATCCGTGCGCCGCGCAGGGTGAGCAGGTCCGCGGCGCCGGGGCCGGCCCCGACGAACGTCACCCGGCCGCGTGGCGCTGGTGTGGCCTCGGCCGCTGTTTCGGTCAGATCGGCCACTGTCGCCTCCGGGTTGAGATCACCGTGGACAGGTAGGGGCCGGGCTGGTCTCGGGGGAGCTCACCCGCGGGGCGGACGTCGCAGTCCGCCAGGCCCAGCGAAGCGCCGTAGACGGCTGTGCCGCCCGTGCCGCCCGTGCCGGTCGCGTCACCTGTGCCGCCGAGCCGGTCGGCTTCGGCGAGGATGTCGAGGACCTGCGGCAGCGCCCGGCCGCCCTTGTAGGCGATGACCGTGTCGTGGTCGGCCACGGCCCGCCGGTAGGCGTCCACCCCGGCGGTCAGCGGCAGCAGCGCCACCGTCTCGGTGCCCACCGCCAGCACCGTGCCGGACCGGGCGGCGAGATCCTGCAGCGCCATGATGCCGGGAACGGTCTCGACGACGACGTCGGGTAGCAGTGCCCGCACCCGGGCGGCCAGCGTGGTGAAGGTCGAGTAGACGTTGGGGTCGCCGATCGTGGCGAACGCGACGACTCCCCCGCGGCTGTCCCCCGGGCTCCCTCCCGGACGGCTTCCCGACTGCGTGCGCAGCGCCTGGGCGACCACCCCGGCCGGGGTGTCGTAGTCGGCGTCGCCGGTCATCCGGAACGGCAGGCGGCGAATCCGGTCATGGGTGACGTGTGCACGCACGGTTGCCTCGGCCCGCCCCGGCGGCGGCGTTCCCTCGCTCACCGGGACGAACACGACATCGGCCCGCTCCAGGACACCGACCGCCTTGACCGTGATCAGGTCCGGATCGCCGGGACCCACACCGACCCCGATCAGATGGCTGCCCGTCCGTACGCGGTCGCCCGCCGGAGCAGGCTGCGCGTCCATCCCGCCTGTCCTGTCCATCCCGCCTATGCCGTCCATTGCGGCCCTCTCGCCTGCCGTGCCTGCCGTGCCGCCGCGACGAACCGTGCGGCCACGCCGGGTACACCCGCCCAGTGCAGATGCAGGTAGGACGCGTGGACCCCGCCGTGCACGAAGCCTTCGGTCCGCTCGTCGGGCTCGTCGCCTGCTGGGCGGCCGCCGATCTGCCAGGCAGAGCGGACCGTCCGCTGCTGCGTGGTCAGTACCGATGTGCGGTGGAACTCGTGCGCGGTCACCGGGGTGCCGGCTTCGGCGATCGGGCTGTCGCAGGCGGCCACGGCTCGGCGGTAACCAAGAGTGAGCCGAGGGCCCATAGCGGTGTCGACGTCGAGAACCCCGCACATCGGATGCCCGTCCAGGGATCGGGCGAGGTAGAGCAGGCCCGCGCACTCGGCGCTGACCGGCGCGCCCCTTCCCGCCAGTGCTGCCACGTCGGCGCGCAGGGCCGCATTCGCGGCGAGCTCGGGTGCGTGTTCCTCCGGGAATCCCCCGCCGATGATCAACCCGTCGCAGCCTGTTGGAAGATTCTCGTCACGCAGCGGATCGACGGTGACCACCTCTGCTCCCGCGGCGCGCAGCAGCTCACTCTGCTCGGCATAACCGAAAGTGAACGCCGGCCCGCCCGTGACCGCGATCCGCACCGGCCGGCCCACCGCAGATACCGCCGGCACCGCCGACTCAATGTCATGAATTATGTCGGATGGCGACCATGGAGCCACGTTCAGTGCTGGTGCCGACCGGGCGAGGGCGAGCACGGCATCAAGATCGCATGATGCGGCGACCAGCGTGCCGAGCGCGGCGACAGCCTCGGCCGCCGCGGACGCGCGTTCGGCCGCGGGCACCAGCCCGAGATGTCGGGACGGCACCGTGGCCCGATCGTCGCGGCCCAGCACGCCCAGCACGCCCAGCACGGCGACGCCGAGACCCGCGACCGCGTCCCGCAACAGCCGTTCGTGGCCGGGCGAACCGACCCGGTTGAACACCACTCCGCCCAGGCGTACCCGCTCGTCCCAGGTGGCGAAGCCGTGCACGGTCGCGGCCACCGAGCGGCCCACCGCGGACGCGTCGACCACCAGCACGACCGGGGCGCCGGTCAGCCGGGCCACATGGGCGGCCGAGGCGAAGTCGGCGGGCTGACCGGCTTCGGGCACCGACACCCCGTCGAACAGGCCCATCACGCCTTCCACGATGGCGATGTCGGCGTTGCGCGCGCCGTGGGCGAACAGCGGTGCGATCCGATGCTCCCCGCACAGCACGGCGTCGAGGTTGCGGCCGGGGCGCCTGCTGGCGATGGTGTGATAGGTCGGGTCGATGTAGTCGGGCCCGACCTTGTGCGGGGACACCCGCAGGCCGCGGGCGGTGAACGCAGCCATCAGCCCGGTCGCCACCGTGGTCTTGCCGGCGCCGCTGGCCGGGGCTGCGATCACCAGCCGCGGTGGCAGCGGGACCGGCGGGGCTACCATTCGATCCCCCGTTGGCCCTTCTGCCCGGCGTCCATCGGATGCTTCACCTTGGTCATCTCGGTGACCAGGTCGGCGGCGTCGATCAGCGCGGGCGGGGCGGCGCGCCCGGTGACGACGACATGCTGGCGTCCCGGACGGGTACGCAGCACCTCGATGACCTCGTCGGTGTCGATCCATCCCCACTTCAGCGGGTAGGTCAGCTCGTCGAGGACGTAGAGCCGGTAGGTCTGCGCGGCCAGGTCCCGGCGGATCTGCGCCCAGCCCTCCCGGGCGGCCTCGGCGGGGTCGGCGGCGGGGTCGATCCGGGCCTGCACCCAGCTCCATCCCTCGCCCATCTTGTGCCAGGTGATGTCCCCGCCCTCGCCGCCGGCGGCCAGGGTGCGCAGTGCCCGTTCCTCCCCGATCCGCCATTTCGCGGACTTGACGAACTGGAACACCCCGACGTCCCAGCCCTGCGCCCAGCCGCGCAGCGCGAGCCCGAACGCCGCGGTCGACTTCCCCTTGCCCTCACCCGTGTGGACGATCAGCAGTGCCCTGTCCCGGCGCGCCCGGGTGCTCAGGCCGTCGTCGGGCACGACGGATGGCTGTCCCTGTGGCATGGCTAGGCAGCCCTGCGCCGGCTGGTCGCGCGGTTGGTCGCGGCCGCCAGCGCGTCGATCGGGATGGTCGTGCCGCCGAGCGCGGTCGCGAGGCGGTCGGCCAGGCCCAGGCGCACGTACCCGCTCTCGCAGTCGACGACGATGCTCGCCAGGCCGCGACGAGCCAACGCCCGCGCGGGGGTGAGCGGGTCCGGCCCGGCGGTGGCACGGCCGTCGGTGACGACGATCAGCAGCGGACGTCGGTCCGGGTCGCGGCGGCGTTCGGCCGCGAGGACCTCGCCGGCGCGGGTAAGCCCGGCTGCCAGCGGGGTCCGCCCGCCAGTCGGCAGGGACGCGAGCCGCGCCGCGCCCACCTCCACACTCGATGTCGGGGGGAGGACGAGATCGGCGCCGGAACCCCTGAAAGTGATCATTCCGACCCGGTCGCGGCGCTGGTAGGCGTCGAGCAGGAGGGACAGCACGGCGGTGGTGACCGTACGCATGCGGGCGCGGGCGGCCATCGAACCGCTGGCGTCCACCAGGAACAGGACCAGGTTGCCCTCACGTCCCGCCCGGACCGCACCGCGCCGGTCGCCGGGACGTAGTGCGAGCCCCGGGCCTACCCGCCCGCGGGCGTGCTGCCAGGGCGCGGCTGCCCGCAGGGTCGCCAGCAGGTGCAGGCCGGGTGCGTCCGGGGAGCTCGTGACGACCGCGCCGTGCGAGGTGCGGGCGCGTGAGCGGCGGCCGGGCGCGCCCAGCGGCGTTCCGGTGTCTGGGATCTCCAGCCGGCGCGGGCGGAACGACGGGCCGGGCGTGCCTGCACGTCGCTCCTGGCGCCCCTGCCCCTGCCCCGCCGTGGCGCGGTGTTCCCCGGCATCCTGTTCCGGGGCATCGTGTTCCGCGGAACGTGGGGATGGGACGACATCCGACTCGGCCGTCCGCTCCGCTGTCGTTTCCGGCCCGCTGGACGTCGGCCCGCCGCGTCCACCACCGCCACCGGGCGACGGGGGGCGATCCGGGTCCATGTCCGGGTCCATGTCAGGGTCCATGCCAGGGTCAAGGTCGGGGTCCGGACCGGTGGGGGACTCCTCCGCGTGCTCGTCCAACGCCTTGGTCAGGGCGTCTTCGTCCAGGCCGGGCGCGTCGAACGGGCCACGGCGGCAGCGGTGCGGCAGGGCCAGGCGGGCGGCCCGGCGGACGTCGTCGGCGTCGACGGTCTCCCGGCCCTCCCAGGCTGCCAGCGCGATCGCGGTGCGTGCCACGACCACGTCCGCGCGCATCCCGTCCACGTCGAACGCCGCACACACCGCGGTGACCTGGCGCAGTGCGGAGTCGGGCAGTTCGACAGCGGGCAGCCGGTCGCGGGCGGTGGCGATCCGGGCGGCCAGGGCGGTCTCCTGCACCGCCCAGCGAGCGGCGAAGGCGTCGGGGTCGGCGTCGTAGGCCAGCCTGCGGCGCACCACCTCGGCCCGCACCGGCGGCTGTCGGCTGGCGGCGACCTCGACGGTCAGTCCGAAGCGGTCCAGCAACTGCGGGCGCAGCTCACCTTCTTCGGGGTTCATCGTCCCGACCAGCAGGAAGCGGGCTGCATGGCGCACCGACACCCCGTCACGTTCCACGTGGGCGACACCGAGGGCGGCCGCGTCCAACAGCAGGTCGACGAGATGGTCGTGCAGGAGGTTGACCTCGTCGACGTAGAGCAGGCCGCGATGGGCGGCGGCGAGCAACCCCGGCCGCAGCGAGGTGACGCCTTCGGCGAGCGCCCGGTCGAGGTCGATCGCTCCGGTGACCCTGTCCTCAGAGGCGCCGACCGGCAGCTCCACCAGGCGCGCCGCCCGGGTGCTCGGCCGCGCCTCCGGTGGATGCGGGCCGTCCGGGCAGTCGGGGTCAACCGCGGCCGGGTCACAGGAGAACCGGCAGCCGGTTACCACGTTCACCGGTGGGAGCAACGCGGCGAGCCCTCGGACCGCGGTCGACTTGGCCGTGCCCTTCTCGCCGCGGACGAGGACCCCGCCGATCGCCGGGGACACCGCGTTGAGGACGAGCGCGAGCCGCAGGTCGTCCATGCCCACCACCGCGGACAACGGGTAGGCCGTCATCGTGCCCTGTGCCGGTGTGCGCCGGACTCCGTATCGATCACGAGCCGGCCGATCACGAGCCGGCGGGCGTGCGTTGGCATACCGCGGTCCTCCCTCGGGTTTCCTCGCCCTCGGTAACGGTGCGGACGGCCGGAGTATCCTGACTTCCGGATCAGCGCGCCCCCTCGGCCTTCCAACCGCTCTCGCGGCCGTGACGTACGGTGAGGGGTTGCTCCCCGGTGACAGTGGCGGGACCGCGCCGGATTCCCACCGGCTTCCTCCACTGCCGTCGCGTTTCTCAGCATGGCACACCTACGGTCATAGCGACGGTCCGACGGGTTATTCTTCGCGGCTTTCGAGGCCGCCTGCAACGCCGCCCGCAACGCCGCCTTCAAGGTCACCTTCGAGCTCCAGGTAGGTCTGGCGGAGTCCGTCGATGGTGGTGGCGTCGGGTTTTTCCCACAGGCCGCGGTCGGCGGCTTCCAGCAGGCGTTCAGCGATGCCGCGCAGCGCCCACGGATTGGACGTTTGCATGAAGTCGCGGGTTTCGGGGTCGAACACATAGGAGGCGGCCAACGACTCGTACATCCAGTCCTGCACGACACCCGCGGTCGCGTCATAACCGAACAGGTAGTCGACGGTCGCCGCCAGTTCGAACGCGCCCTTGTAACCGTGGCGGCGCATCGCCGCGATCCAGCGCGGATTCACCACCCGGGCCCGGAACACCCGGTGGGTCTCCTCCTGCAACGTGCGGGTCTTCACCGCGTCCGGCATGGCGCTGTCCCCCACGTAGGCCGCCGGTGACGCGCCCGTGAGCGCGCGGACCGCCGCGACCATCCCGCCGTGGTACTGAAAGTAGTCGTCGGAGTCGACCAGGTCGTGCTCGCGGGTGTCCTGATTCTTCACGGCCACCTGGATGCGACGGAACGCCTGCTCCATGTCGGCTCGGGCCTCCCGCCCGTCGAGGTCGCGGCCGTAGGCGTAGCCGCCCCACACCGCGTACACCTCGGCAAGGTCGGCGTCCGAACGCCACTCGCGCGAGTCGATCAGGGGCAGGAGACCGGCGCCGTAGGCCCCCGGCTTCGACCCGAAGATACGGGTCGTGGCCCGCCGCCGGTCACCGGGAGCGGCACGCAGGTCCGCGCGGACGTGGGCGGCGAGTGCGTTGTCGCCATCCGCCTCCTCGTCGAGGGCCGCGACGGCGCTCACCGCGTCGTCGAGCAGCGTGACAACGTGGGGGAAGGCATCCCGGAAGAAGCCGGAGATCCGCACGACCACGTCCACCCGCGGCCGGCCGAGCTCGGCAAGCGGTATCACCTCGAAGCCGGTGACCCGCCGGGACGCGTCGTCCCAGGTCGGCCGGCAGCCGAGCAGCGCCAGCACTTCCGCAATGTCGTCACCTTGCGTACGCATCGCGGACGTGCCCCAGACGGTCAGTCCCACCGAGGACGGATAGCTCCCGGTGTCGGCGAGGTGGCGGGCGAGCAGCGAGTCGGCGAGTGCGCGGCCGGTCTCCCAGGCCAGTCTGGACGGGATCGCCTTCGGATCGACCGAGTAGAAGTTCCGCCCGGTCGGCAGCACGTTGACCAGCCCGCGGGTGGGTGACCCCGACGGCCCCGCCGGCACAAACCCGCCACCGAGCGCTCGGAGTACGGCAGTGATCTCGTCCGGGGTGCGGTCCAGGCGCGGCACCACCTCGGACGCGGCGAACACCAGCACCTTCTCGACCTCGGTGCTGTTCGCTGACCCGGTGCTGTTCGCTGACCCGAGGACGTCCGCGCACACCCCGGACGCGGCGGCCGGATCCCAGCCGGCGGCGTCCATCCCGGTGACGAGCGCGCGGGCTGTCGTCTCGAATTCGTCCACCTCGACCCGCCCGGCCCTGCCGCCCTCGACATGGCCGAGCGCGGCTCGCAGCCCCGGCAGCGCCCGGGCGGTCCCGCTCCACACCTGCGACGCCCGCAGGATCGCGAGCACCAGGTTCACCCGCGCCGCACCGGCCGGGGCCTGGCCGAGAATGTGCAGGCCGTCGCGGATCTGGGTGTCCTTGACCTCGCACAGGTAGCCGTCGACGTGCAGCAGGAAGTCGTCGAAGGCGTCGTCGCCCGGGCGTTGGTCCAAGCCCAGGTCGTGATGGAGTTGCGCGGCCTGGATCAACGTCCAGATCTGCGCCCGCACAGCCGGCAGTTTGGCCGGGTCGAGCGCGGCGAGTGTCGCGTGCTCGTCGAGGAGCTGCTCCAGTTTGGCCATGTCGCCGTAGGTGTCGGCGCGTGCCATCGGCGGCACTAGATGATCGACGATTACCGCGTGTGCGCGGCGTTTCGCCTGGGTGCCCTCGCCCGGGTCGTTGACCAGGAACGGGTAGACCAGCGGCAGGTCACCGAGGACGGCGTCCGGGGCGCAGCCGGCGGACAGCCCGAGCCCCTTGCCCGGCAGCCACTCCAACGTCCCGTGTTTACCCAGGTGCACGACCGCGTCCGCGCCGAACTCGGAATCCAGCCAGCGGTAGGCGGCCAGATAATGGTGGGACGGCGGCAGGTCCGGGTCGTGGTAGATCGCCACCGGGTTCTCCCCGAAGCCCCGCGGTGGCTGGATCATGAGCAGGATGTTGCCGAAGCGCAGCGCTGCGAGAACGATCGCCGGTTCACGAGCCGGCCGGGAACCGTCCCGTCCTTCTTCGACGGGGACTTCGACGGGGACTTCGTGGGGGGCTTCGTCGACATACAGGGTGCCGGGTGGGTCACCCCAGTGCCGGACCATCGCATCCCGCAGGCTCGCCGGCAGGGCGTCGAACCAGCGTCGGTAGACCGAGGCGGGTACCCGGGCCGGCGCGGCCGCGAGCTGCTCCTCGCTGAGCCATTCCACGTCGTGCCCGCCGGCTGCGATCAACGTGTGGATGAGGGTGTCCCCGTCGGAGAGCGCTGTGGGTCCGTTCTGACCATCCGCCACCACAGGTTCGGGATCTCCCAGGTCGTAACCGGCCGCGCGCAGCGCGTCCAGCAACCGGATCGCGGACGCCGGGGTGTCCAGGCCGACGGCGTTACCGACCCGGGCGTGCTTCGTCGGGTACGACGACAGCACCAACGCGATCTTCTTCTCGCTGGCCGGGACGTGTCGCAGCCGGGCCAGGCGCGCGGCGATCCCGGCGAGCCGGGCCGCGCGTTCGGGGTCGGCCGCGTACACCGGCACTCCGTCCGCACCGGATTCCTTGAACGAGAACGGCACGGCGATGATCCGGCCGTCGAACTCGGGGATCGCGACCTGCATGGCCGCGTCCATCGGTGTCACGCCCGCGTCGCCCGCCGCCCATTGCGCACGCGACGAGGTCAGGCACAGCCCCTGCACCACGGGCACGTCCAGGGTGGCGAGTGCACCGACGTCCCACGCCTGGTCATCCCCGCCTGCGGACGCATCCGACGGTCGGGTGCCACCGGCGGCGAGCACGGTCACCACCAGCGCGTCGACCCCGGCGAGCAGACCCAGGACGCCGTCAACCCGGCCGGCTGCATCCAGGTTGCCTGCATCCAGGCCGCGCAGGGACGGGGCGAACACCGGGTGGGCATTGGCCCCGCGGGCCTCCAACGCGTCGCACAGCGTGTCCACGAACGCGGTGTTGCCGGACGTGGCGTGCGCCCGGTAGAACACGACCCCGACCGTTGGACGGTCGGGCCTGCGCATCCGCGTGCCGTGCACCCCGGCGGCGGGCATCGCCGCGGGCGGCGCGAAACCGAACCCGGTGAGCAGCAGGGTGTCGGCAAGGAAGCGGTACAGCTCGGCGAGGTTCGCGGTGCCGCCCTCAGCCAGATATCCCAGCGTCGCCGTGGCAACACCGGCCGGTACGGTGGAACGTCCCATGAGTTCGGCGTCGGGCACCGCTTCCCCGCCGAGCACCACCGTCGGGCGGCCCGCGGCGAGCGTCGCGGCCAGCCCGTCCGGCCAGGCCCGCACCCCCCCGAGCAGCCGGACGACCACCACGGCCGCGCCGTCGAGCAGCGTGGCGATGTCCTCGGTGGCGCTGTCGGTGGCGGCGAGCCGGGCCGGGTTGGCCACCCGCCACGGCATCCCGCTGGCACGAGCGGCCAGTAGCTCGGTGTCCGCCGTGGACAGCAGGACGATCGTGGGTTCGACGATCGTGGGTTCGTCGCCGGCGGACATTTTTAGGGCGCTCCCGGTGGTACGAAGGGAAGGGTGGACGGTGGGCCGCTGTTCAGGAGCGCGCGGACGGCGGCGGTGTCGAGGTGGTCGGCGATCAGATCGCCGAGCGCGTCGAGCCGGCGCTGGCGCACATCGGCGAAGCAGGTGGCAGCCGGGGTGAACGAGCGTCCGGCCCGGGTCGCCACGTCGATGAGCAACGCCCGGCGGAACTCGTCGTTCTCCAACAGCCCATGCCAACTGGTGCCGGCCACCGCGCCGACGCGGATGCCGTCCGCGGCGAACGGCTCACCGCCGTCGCCGTCCATGGTCAGCCGACCGTGGCGGATCTCATAGCCGGTGACCGCGAGTCCCTCGGCGCTCATGCCGGCGCGCCGGCCGAGCAGCTTGTCCCGGGCGAACGTGGTGGTCACCGGTAGCAGGCCGAGGCCGTTCACCGTCCCGGTACCGGACTCGACCGGATCGTGGATGTGCCGGCCGAGCATCTGGTATCCGCCGCAGATCCCGAGGACCGGCCGGCCATCGGCCGCGCGTGCCCGCAGCGTCGCGTCCAGACCGCATCCGCGCAGCCAGGCCAGGTCCGCCACGGTCGCGCGCGTCCCGGGTATGACGACCAGGTCGGCGTCGAGGAGGTCGGCGGGTCGGGTCGCGAACGCCACAACCACCCCGGGTTCGGCCCGCAGCGGGTCGATGTCGGTGACGTTGGACAGCCGCGGCAACCGGATCACCGCCACCCGCAGGAACTCCCCCTTGCTCACCTCCGCGGCCGGCACTTCGGTCGGCGCTTCGGCCGGCGGGAGTTCGCCGGGGTACGAGGCGAGATCGAGGGAATCCTCGACATCCAGCCACAGCCCGGACCGCCACGGCAGCACCCCGTGCACAGGACGCCCGGTGAGCCGCTCAAGCTGACGCAGGCCGGGTTCGAGCAGCCGTGGGTCGCCGCGGAACTTGTTGATGATCCATCCCGCGATCAGTGCCTGGTCGGCCGCGTCGAGCAGGGCCAGGGTGCCGAACAGCGCGGCGAACACCCCGCCCCGGTCGATGTCGCCGACGATCAGCACCGGCAGGTTCGCGGCCCGTGCCAGCCCCATGTTCGCGATGTCGGTGTCCCGCAGGTTGATCTCCGCGGGTGAGCCGGCCCCCTCACAGATCACCGCGTCGAACCGGGCGCGCAGGTCGGCCAGGCAGTCCGCGACGACCGCGGCCAGATGTGCTTTGTGCGGACGGTAACTCAACGCGTCCACCTCGGCGACCGGACGGCCGAGAACGATGAGCTGGCTGTGCCGGTCGTCGCCGGGTTTGAGCAGGACCGGGTTCATCGCCGCCTCCGGCTCAACCCCGGCGGCGGCGGCCTGCATCGCCTGGGCACGGCCGATCTCGGCGCCATCCGCCGTCACGACGGAGTTCAGCGCCATGTTCTGGGCCTTGAACGGCGCGACCCGCAGGCCTTGCCGGGCCAGCCATCGGCACAGACCGGCGGTGACGACGCTCTTGCCCGCGTCCGATGTTGTTCCGGCGACCAGCAGCGCGCCTCCAGTCACCTTCTGTTCCGTCGACGCGCCCGGCCTGACGTCCACGCTGACCGGACGGCTGACCGGGCAGTCGACCGGGCCGCCGAGGCGGCTGCGGCGACACCCGCTGACAGGACGAGCGCGCTGGCGCTGACCGCGGCGGACAGGACCGCGGCTCGCTCCAGATCGGCGGGCTGGGCGGTGCGGCCGTATCCCATCACCGGCCGGTGTTCGACTCCGTGGTGGTAACGCAACGTCCCGCCCAGGCGCAGCCCGAGCGCACCGGCGAAGGCCGCCTCCACCTGGCCGGCGTTCGGACTCGGATGGCTCGCGCCGTCGCGGCGCATCACCCAGTAGGCGTCAACGGGCGAGCCGCCGACGACCGGCGCACACGCACATGCCAGTAGCCCCGCGACCCGGGAAGGTAGGAGGTTTGCGAAATCGTCCAGGCGGGCTGAGGCCCAGCCGAAGCGGGCGTGGCGGCTGCTGCGGTAGCCGACCATGGCGTCCAGAGTATTGATCGCCCGGTAGCCGAGCAGGCCGGGAACGCCACCGACGGCTCCCCAGATCAGCGGACCGACGACCGCGTCCGAGGTGTTCTCGGCAAGAGACTCGACCCCGGCGCGGGAGAGGCCGGCCGTGTCCAGGACGGCCGGATCCCGACCGCACAGCGCCGGCAGACGGCTTCGGGCTGCGGCCACATCGCCGCGGGCGAGGTCACTGCCGAGTCGGCGGCCGTGGCGGCGCAGGGACGTCCCGCCGAGGACCGTCCACGTGGCCGCCGCGGTCAATGCCACCGATGTCGTGCGTTGACAGCCAAACCGACGCCCGGCCCTGGCCACGCCGGTGCGCGCCAGAGCGCCGAGCACGACCGTGCCGCCAGCGAGTACGGAGGTGTAGGCCAGACCAGCGGCCCGGCTGTCGTGGTAGAGCAACCGTTCGGCATGGTCGGCAACGGTGCCGAAGGCGGCCACCGGGTGCATCCGCGCCGGGTCGGCGAGAACGACATCGAGTGCGGCGCCGGCCAGCAAGCCGGCGGCGTGGACCCATCCGGGCATGTGCATCCCCCGCGACGTGTGGCTGGAGATCGACTTTTCATCGCCGGCGGCCTGGCGGTGTGGCCGGGCACTCAGCGTCAGGAGGAACTCCAACCGGTTTCCTCCGTGTCCCTCGCGTGTCCATCGGCTGGGGCTTGGTGCATCGGCTGGGCCTGATGAGCAGAACAGATCCCCCGGCTTCCGGTCAAGTGCGCCAACCTGCCACGGCCGAACCACCCGTCCGCTCCCTCGCTCCCGGGCTACCTGGCCGGTGACCGCAACGATGCGTTCGTCGACTCCGGCACGCCAGGGTCTGGCCTGCGCTTTCTGGTCTCGGAGAGAACACTGGTGTCCAGCAGATAGTTCATCCGCCGATACCAACGTCGATCTCCCTGGGAAAGTCCTTTTTGCGCGTGACCTCGATCTCCTCCATAACGGAGACGACGTCGTCATCAAAGTACGGCGGGCCGAGAAGAAGCTCGATGAGGTTCTTGTTCGGCGCAGTCAGTCTTCGATATTCATCGATGTCGATAACGACGGCGATCTCCTCGCCATGCCGGGTGATGGTCTGTGGACCGTCGTTCTGCGCGGCGCGAAGCACCTCGCAGAAGCATTGTTCTGCTTCTTGAACCCGCCAGCTCATCGTGACCTCCAACATCAACCGCCGGATAGTCCGTGTATACAGGTTAGATTCTGCCTTGCCAGTTCATCGGTCGACTCGCCCGGTGTAATGGGACCTGATCCGGCCCCAGTGCGTCTTCGTTCAGGGTGTGCAGTTCCTGGGTTGGTCCTGGCCTGCGACCTTGAAGTCATTGCAGGTCATGAACCGATCGTTGTGGCGGCCTGTCAGCCATCCGGCCGCAGCGACGAGGGCTGTCATCACTATCAGGACGGCAAGCGGCCGGCCCCGGAGTGTTTCCAACGAAGGTACGACAACGCGTGCGAGCAGCAGTAGGACGTACGGGACGGAGGTTGCACCAATGATGACGCCCAGCGCCATAAGAATCGGCGATGACTCCGCCGCGGTGAGCGAACCGGTCACGCTCAGGGCGAGGACCATCCAGATAACAGGTGCGGCGAGCAGAATCCGTCCCGACACGGCCGGGATCCTGACTCTACGGGGGGCTTCATGGGGCGCAAGGAAACTGGCGCCGAACGCGATGGTGCTGGCGACCACGACAGCGTAGACGTCCTCGTAGAACACCGTGTTGTACGCGCCGAGGTTGAAAGCCACCCGCCAGGTGATCAGCCCGAGTGTGATCGCCGCGACGAGGAAGCTGCGATAGCGGTCGGCGGACATCAGGGAATGCCGCCGAAGAGATCTTCGCCGGGGTCGTCCCGTTTCCCGTGACCGTCCCGTGTGTTGTGGATGGTGCGGCGGTAGGGGTTGCGTCGGGGGGTGCGGGTCGGGTCGATCCATCCCGGGGGGATCCACTCGGGAACACCGTCGCCAGCGATGCGTACCTGCCAGTCGCTGTGGTGGAGTGTTCGGTGGTGCTGGCCGCAGGTCAGTACGAGGTTGTCCAGGGCGGTGTGGCCTCCGTGGG
>NZ_CAUVXP010000063.1:29964-30570 GCF_963555955.1 Protofrankia sp. Cas3 | reverse complement strand
TGCGCCGCTCGGCTACCGCTGCGGACTCCGGCCGGCGGCGCCCAGGCAGGCCCCGTGAGTGGTACCGCTCATACGACGGTGGTTGGCTGGAAAGCCTCCATCCGACCGGAGCTTGCCATGACGCTACCGCGCACCGTGGCCGATGTCCTGTCCGACCACGTGACCTTCGAGATCGAGTGCATCGACCGAATGTATCTCAACGTGTACGTGCCGCAGTGGCAGTTCCCCCTGGGGCTGGTCGGGTACGTGCACCGCCAGCTGGGACTACCCGTCGCCTCCACCGCCCCGCTGGCCCGAATCACTGACGCGTTCGTCACCGCGGTGCACCGCTTCGCCCACGACCACAACCTGCCCTGGGTCGACTTCGTCAAGGGGCAACGCAAGGACGACGTCGCGCACCAGCACCTCGCCCGATTCACCGGCACCGAAGGAGTGCTGTTCATCGGACGGGCACAGGAGAAAACCCCGCTGTGTCGTACCGAGAAACGCCGTGACGCCGACGGCAACGCCTACCCGTGGATCGTCAAGACCACCGGGGTCGTCAACCAGTTCTACTTCTACTGCGTCGACGACGACTTCGGCCCGTTCTTCCTGAAGTTCTGCTCC
>NZ_CAUVXP010000063.1:0-29733 GCF_963555955.1 Protofrankia sp. Cas3 | reverse complement strand
TACTAATGGGAATCCTGGTTACTGGACCCGAGAAAATGCATCTGTGCAGGTCACGGGCCTGCCGGAGTCCAGCTACTTATATTCCCTTTAGTACTTCCCCTACAACGCCAAACTGTGCATCAACGGGCACGAATGGGCCAAACGTCAGGCCGCCCACGCGGGCATCGGTTTCACCGCGCTGGACAACGCCTTCGCCGCCGTCGACGACGTGCCCACCCTGCAGGCGATCTGCGACACGCTCGGACCCGGGCAGATCGACGCCCTGCTGCGGAAATGGCTGGCACGTCTGCCGCACCCGTTCACCGCGGCCGACCGGGCCGCCGGCTACCGCTACGACCTCTCCGTCTTGCAGGCCGAGTTTGGAGCGATCCCGTTTCTGTGGACAGCGGACCTGAAGTTCACTGTCTGAAAGGAAGGGTCGTCATGGCGTCGGCTCCCCGGAAGTACACGCACTCCGGAGTACGGAGAAGACGGTCGACCGCCTTCTGGATGCAGACCCTGAATTCACTCTCACTGCATGCGGCTATCCTGCCTACACGATCCTGTTTAATATTCTTCCGCACCCCCTCAGTCTGCTTGCCACAGTGCAGGGGGCGATGGGCACGAGCGCGTGAACAGGCCGATTATCAGCAGTGAGGGCCTACTGCGGCTGGTCGAGCTGGTAGCGCGGTTGCGGGCCCGTGACTCGGGCGAAGGCGATGCGTCGTGGACAGCGAGAACGGGAGCGCGCCCCCCAGACCCCGGCGAAGCCATCGGCGGCGACGCGGTGGGAGCTGCTGCCGGAGCTGAGCCGCCAGGCCACGCGCGGGTACTGAGTGTGCTCGTGGACCGGATGGTGACGACGTCGGCGGTCGGGACGGCGGGCCACCACGGCCAGGTTCAGGCCAGCCAGGTGTAGGAGTGCACTGCAGGCGCGGACAAGGATGTGATCGCGCGTCCGCGGTCAGGCGTCGCGGGCGGGCGGGCGCGAGCGGGTCGCGGGACCAGCCGTCACTGACGCCGTGGTGTCCGTGCGGGCCGGTGCGGTGCCGCGTGACGGCGGTGCGGGCCATGATGAGGGCGTGACAGAACAGGCGAGTGTCGGACACGCGGTCGCACCACCCCGTGTCCGGCCTTCCGCTCCGGGCGCACACGATCGACCGACCGGCGCGATCCCGCCCCGGGTGTCGGTGAAGGCCGGGACCTTCACCGAGTCGGTCATCCGGGAGATGACGCGGCTTTGCCTGGCCCATGACGGGATCAACCTGGCGCAGGGCTTTCCGGACTTCTCCTGCCCCGCCGAGTTGAAGGAGGCGGCGAAGGCCGCCATCGACGCCGACGACAACCAGTACGCGATCACCTGGGGGGCGACGGCGTTGCGGCACGCGATTGCCGACAAGGTCGCCCGCACCTATCCGGGCTGGACGGTGGACCCGGAGACCGAGATCTGTGTGACCTGTGGCTCCACTGAGGCGATGATCGCGGCGATGCTGGCGCTGGTGGATCCCGGCGACGAGGTGCTGCTGTTCGAGCCCTTCTACGAGAACTACGGCCCGGATGCGATCCTGTCCGGCGCTCGGCCCAGGCTCGTCCGACTGCACGGACCCGACTGGAGCATCGACGAGGCCGAGCTGCGCGCCGCCTTCTCCGACCGGGTGCGTGCTGTCGTGATCAACACGCCGCACAACCCGACCGGCAAGGTCTTCACACGCGCGGAACTGGAGTTGCTCGCCGAGTTGTGCCAGCGGCACGACGCGCTTGTCATCACCGATGAGATCTACGAGCACATCCACTATCTCGGTCCGGGTGGGCATGTCCCGCCCGCGACAGTGCCCGGTCTCACGGACCGTACGATTACCATCAACGCCCTGTCCAAGACCTACGCGGTGACCGGATGGCGGGTCGGCTGGACTGTCGCGCCGCCGGCCTATACCGCCGCCATCCGCAAGGTCCACGACTTCCTGACCGTGGGCGCGGCTGCTCCTCTGCAGGCGGGCGGGGTCGCCGCGATGGCGTTGCCGGCGAGCTACTACGACGCCATCGCGGCCGAGTACCGGCAGCGGCGTGACCTGTTGTGCGGCGCGCTGGCCGCGGCCGGATTCGAGGTCCGGCCGCCCGACGGCGCGTACTACGTCATGTGCGGAACCCGATCACTGGACCCCGCCGGCGAGGATGTCGCATTCGCCCGCCGCGTGCTTGCCACGACCGGGGTCGCGGCGGTTCCCGGTTCGTCGTTCTTCGCCGATCCCGCGGACGGTCGGCACATCCTCCGGTTTGCGTTCCCGAAGCGACTCGACACCCTGCGGGCGGCGGCCGACCGCTTGGCGGTCCTCGCCTGAACCGCGTTGTGGATCATTCGGCGGTGATCAGGGAGGGCACGGGGATGGGGTAGCCGCCTTCGGCCGCCCGCGCCCGGCCGCGGCGCAGCTCGGCGCCCAGCCAGCGCAGGTAACCCTGCACGGCGGGCCGGCCAGGCCTGCGATGCCTGCCATGCCATGAAGCGCGAAGGCGGTCAGCGTGTGATCGCAGCCAGCTGGCGGGGCCGGCCGCTGGCAGCCCGGCCGCCGCCAGCATTACTGAACGTGGCGGTAGCAGGTAGCGGCCACGCAGGTACTCGCTGATCCAGCGGCCCTGGGCGTCAGCGAGCCGAACGGTGTCGGCGCCGTCCACCGACCCGTCCACCGACCCGGGCAGGCGCCCGCATCGGTACACGCCGTCGGTGTCCAGGCTGAAGACACCGCCGAACAGCGGCGATCCGATGCTGGGGCCGGCCGCGCGGTCGGCCTGGTCTTCGGCCTGGTCTTCGACGGGGTCTTCGGTGACCACCACGACATCCCATCGGGTCACCTGTTGGTCGCTGCCGCGGAGATCGAAGGGCCGGCGGCCGGTGTCAACGGGACGGGTGTCATCCGGGCGAATGCCGCTGTCGCCGTCGAGCCGTGTGATCCGGTCGGCGAGTCCGCGCTCGCGCAAATAGTCCTCGGCGGGCGTCGGGGCCGCTGTCACCGTCGCCGGGCGCTCGGCACCCGTGACCACGGGCCTGGCAGGGGCCGCGGCGGGTACGAACAGGCGTGCGTCCAGGCCGGAGTCGACGAGCGCGAAGACGGTCACGCCGGCGGTGGGTCCGCGCCCGAGCACCGCCACCCGGGGAAGTTGCGCCATGTCTGATCAGGTTAGGCCAGCGGGCCCGCTGATCCGACTACGGGGTCATTATCGCTATTGTGCCGGGGTGCATCTGGACCCGATTGGCGACCTTTGGTGACCGCCGTCAGGCGGCCGCCAGTTGCCGTGCATGTGGTCTGGCGCTCCGGCCGTCCGGATGTCGACGGACTCGCACGCGCTGCCTTCACGCATCTTGCGGCTGACCCGTCACGGCCGAACATACGATCGCCGGGAATTCCGGTGCGCCACTGGTCAGCCGGCGATTCCACGGCATCACCCTGGGGCGTGGACCCACCGCCGCCCGTCGCTCTCGACCGGGCCGAGCGCAACGTCGTCGTCCTCCTTGTCGACAACGGCCTGGTGAGCGCGGGCTGGCACGACTATCTTGCCGACCTGGTTCGGGCAGTGAGCGCAGGGTCCGGTAACTGGCTCCTGCCGTTCGCGCTCACACCTCACTTCGCCCGCATACCTGCCGTGGCCCACGTCGACGTCGTCGACCTGCACACGACCCCGGACGGGCTTCGTGAGCAGATCTTTCTGAATCACCTCACCCACCGGGTGTGCCGCCAGATCGGCGGTTCGGCACCGGTCCGGGTATTCATCAGCTACGCATCGCGCGACGGCGGTGACATTGCGCGGGAGGTGAGTCGCCATCTACGGACCGAGACCGATGTCGACGACTTCCTCGACGCGCACCACCTTGCCGGCGGCGACCCGTTCGCTGAAATTCTCGACGCTGCGGTTGCCGGTTGCGCGCTGCTCGCGGTCAACACGGATTCCTACAGTTCGAGGGTGTGGTGTCAGCGGGAGTTCCTCGGCGCGAAGCGGGCGGCCATGCCGATGGTCGTCCTGGACGCGATCACGAACAGATCGGCGCGGGCCTTCCCGTACCTCGGTAACGTTCCGACCGTCCGATGGCACGGCGACTCGCGGACCGTTCTCGATCAGCTCCTCGGTGCGCTGTTGATGGAGACGTTGACGCACCGGTATTTTCCGCTGCGGGTTGCTGAGATGTGTGCCAAGCACGGTGTCGTCCCACCGCCGCATCTGCTGGCGCGACCGCCGGAGCTGCTGACGCTTCTCGATCTTCCTCGGATCGCCGGCGGCGGGGCCTTGGTCGATCTTCTCTATCCTGATCCACCGCTGGGAACTGAGGAGACGCAGCTGCTGAGGAAGATCGAAGGGTCGCTCCGGGCGCTTACACCGACGATGCTGTTCTCGATGTGACGATGCTGTTCTCGATGCGCCGATCCTGTCGTCGATGTGACAGCCTGCGGTGGCGGGGTGTGCGGGGAGGTTGGTGTTGAGTTCGCTTGCGGATGTCCGGGTGGCCGTCTCGGTCTCCGACAGTCCGGATCTTGTCCGGCGCGGTCTGGGACTGCTGCACCAGCGCCACGCGTTCGTCGAGATCGCGCGGCATGTCCTGGCCGCCGGCGGGTCCCTTGCCTATGGCGGTGATCTGCGGCCCGGTGGGTACAGCCGGGTCCTGTTCGATCTTGTCGACACCTACGACCTGCCCGGCCGGCCCGGGCCGGAACGGGTGACCGACTACCTGGCCTGGCATCTGTTCCTCCGGCTTGGTGTGGATGAGCAGGCTGAGCTGGTCGACGTGGCCACGGTCGTCGGTGTCCTCCCGCCGCGGGAGATCAGCCCGGACGACCCGGATCTGCGCGGCGCCGCGGAAACGGCGGCGGCGCGGTGGAAGCGGGCGCGTGCGCTGACCGGGATGCGTGAACGGATGGCGGCCGAGACCGACGCGAGGGTGATGCTCGGCGGCGGGGTCATGGTCGGCTCCGGGCTCTACCCGGGCCTGTTGGAGGAGGCCGTGCTGACCCTGCGGGCCGGCCGGCCACTGTTCCTGCTGGGTGGGTTCGGTGGCTGTACCGAGCGGGTCATCGAGGCCGTGACGGGCGGCCGGCCACCTGATCTGGAGCTGGACAGCCAGCTCGCAGCCCGCGCGGACTATGGCGAGCTCGTGGCGGAAGCCGCTCGCGCCGGCACCCCGGTCGAGTACGACACCCTGCTCGACGAACTGCGGGCCGCCGGCCCCCGCGGGCTCGCCAACGGCTTGGACCTCGCCGAGAATGAGACCCTGTTCACCACCGACGACATCGACGAGATGGTCGCGCTCGTCCTCCGCGGCCTGCGACGGATCACCGGGCAGACAGCCTCGTGAATCATTGCCACCGCCTTCCCGCAGGTTCGGTCTAACCGGTACCGGTCAGATCGATACATGCTCCGGTGGGTTCTTCGGTCGGTGCCGCCACGGCGGGGCATCGCAGGGCGGGGCATCGCAGGGTGGCGGGTGTCTGGAAGAGCGAGCGCGGCAGTCCGAGGAGTGCCGCGCGTGCCGCTTTGCCGCACAGGGACGCGATCAGCTCCACCGCGGCGACGTCGGGTAACCCGTAGAGCCGGCGGGTCCAACCGGGGAGCATCCCGACCGCGATGGCGGCCAGTGCTGACCACGCGGGTCGCGCCGGGGTGGCCAGCGCCACCCACCGGGGCATCGGCGGCCGCAGGATGATCCCGACCGCTTCCCGGGACGCCGCGGTCACCCGCAGCCCCGGCCGTATTCGGGTGAGGTAACGCTCGACCTCCGCCCGGCTGGACGGGACGTCACGCGCGGGGATGCCGACGAGTTCGGCCGCGCGGACCTGCTCGGCGAAGTAGGTGTCGGCCTGACGCTCGGTGAGGGCCAGGCCACATCGGCGGGTCGTGCTGAGGAAGGACTCGACCTCGCTCACGTGCACCCACAGCAGCAGCTCGGGATCGGCGGCCCGGTAGGGCCGGCCGCTGCCCGCCTCCACACCGTGGATGCCCGCGTGCACCCGGCGTACCCGCGCGGCCGCGCGGTGGGCGGCGTCCGTGCTCCCATAGGTGATCGTGCCGACATAGTCGACGGTCCGCCGCAGGCGTCCCCACGGGTCGTTCCGATAGGTGGAGTGATGGGCGACACCGGCCATGGCCAGCGGGTGCACCGCCTGCAGGAGCAGCGCCCGGATCCCGGCGATGACCATGCTCGGGTCGTCGTGTACCCGCCAGGTCACGCTGGACGGTCCGAACAGGCCGACATCCCCGTCCGGCTGCGTCGGCTCTGCGCCCGGAGCCGCGCCCGCGTGCATCCGATGCCGTTGGTCAGCCACTCGCGCATCCTCGCTCGGGACGTTATGGAATCGAATGACGCCAGATAGTGTCGCATGAGGATGGCAACCCGATGCAGGCGGTACTCAACGTATCGATCTATCGTCTTATGGTGATGATGTGGCAGATCGGTCTCATGGGCAGGGGTAGGCCCGCACGACAGCGCGCCGGACGAACTAACGTGGCCTCATGAGCATCGTGAAGATCAATGTGTTGACCGTTCCGGCCGAGATGCGGGCCACTTTGGAGCAGCGCTTCGCCGGTCGGGCGGGCATGGTGGAGGCGGCCGACGGGTTCGAGTGGTTCGAGCTGCTGCGTCCGGTGGAGGGCACTGACGCCTATCTCGTGTACACGCGTTGGCGCAGCGAAGAGGACTTCGGCACGTGGCAGGCGTCCAACGCCTTCCAGGCTGGTCATGGCGGATCCGGCGGATCCGGCGGATCCGGCGGACCGGCCGCGACCGGGTCGCAGCCCGCCGCGACCGGGGCGCAACTGTGGTCCTTCGAGGTGGTGGCGGCGGCCGCGCCCAAGACCACCTGACTACGTGACGGCCTGACCCGCCAGGTCAGCGCATCCGGTGGCTGGCGTCCTCGATCTCGCCCACGAATTCTTCCACCACGTCCTCGAGCGCGACGACCCCGATGGTCGTGCCACCCGGTCCGGGTACGCGGCCGAGATGGCAGCCGGTCCGCTGCATCAGCCGTAGCACCTCGTCCAGTGGCAGGTCCGGGCGGACCTCGACCATGGGTCGGAGCCGGCGCGGCGGCAGCGGTTCGTCCCGGGCGTCGCTCTGGATTCCAAGGACGTCCTTGGCGTGGACGAAGCCGACGATCATCGTACCTGCCGTGGCCGTGGTACCGGGTGCAGCCAGGTCGGTGGGTGTCTCGGTGGCCGCTGGGGCAGATGCGTTCGGAGCCCGGACCGGAAAGCGGGAGAATCCGGTTCGGGCGACCAACATCTCCAGCTCGGCCGCACTGACCGACCACGGCACGGCCACGGTCTCATCGAGGGGAATCATGACCGAGCGGGCGGTTCGCTCGGGCAGTTCCAGCGCGCCGGTGAGCAGGTTGTGCTCGTAGTCCTCCAGTAGTCCCTGCTGTCGGGATTCGGCGATCATGACCGCGAGCTGGTCCGGGGTGTAGGCGGTGCTGAGCTCGTCCACCGGCGTGACCCCGACGAGCCGGACGCACCAGTTGGCAACTGCGTTGAGAAAGACGATCAGGGGGCGGGCCAGGCGCGCGAACCGCACCAGCGGCGGCGCGAGCCGCAGCGCGGCCTGCTCCGGCCCGGCGAGAGCGATGTTCTTCGGCACCATCTCGCCGAGCACGATGTGCAGGCAGGCGACGATCGCCAGCGCGACCGCCAGCCCGATCGGTCTGTACATGCTCGCGGGGACGCCGAGTGCGCGCAGGCTTCCCTCGAGCAGGTGAGCGACGGAGGGCTCGGCCACCGCGCCGAGTCCCAGCGAACAGATCGTGATACCGAGCTGGGACGCGGCAAGCATGAGCGACAGGTTTTCGATCGCCGTGCCGACCGTGCGGGCGCGGTGGTCACCCGCGGCCGCCATGGGTGCGATCCGGTCGCGGCGGACCGAGATGACGGCGAACTCGGCACCGACGAAGAAGGCGTTGCCGGCCAGCAGGATGACAGCGCCGATGAGGTTGAGCAGCGTCATCGGCGTCCCCTCACCGGGTCCGTTCGTTCCCACCGGTGGATGGGTCGACCCGCCGGTCCGGACCTGGACCTGGACTCGGCCGGCCCGCCGCTACGGTCACGCGGATGCGGTCGATGCGGCGGTGGTCCATCTCGTCGACGGTGAGCTGGTGGCCGGCGACCGTGACCGTGTCACCGACGCGGGGTATCCGTCCGAGCCGGTGCAGGACGAGGCCGGCGAGCGTCTCGTACGGGCCGTCGGGTAGCGCGACGCCGGTACTGTCGGCGACCTCGTCCACGCGGAGCAGGCCGGACAGCACCCAGCTCCCGTCCGCGCGGGCGGTCGCATCCGGTGTCTGCGGTGGGTCGTACTCGTCTGCAACGTCGCCGACGAGCTCTTCGACGAGGTCCTCCAGGGTGACGATGCCGGCGATGTCGCCGTACTCGTCGATGACGATGGCGAGTTGGAGGCTGTGGCCGCGCAGGGTGGTGAGGAGATCGTCGCAGCCCAGTGAGTTCGGCACCATCACCGGCGGGACCATGATCTGGCTGACCGGTGTGACCGCGCGAGCGGGCTGGGAGACGCCGAAGGCGTCCTTGACATGGACAACTGCGACCACGTCGTCGACGTTGGTGCTGTCAGCCGCGGTGTTCGGCGCAGTTTCGCGCCTGGTCGAGCGCCGCAGCACGGGGAAGCGGGAGTGACCCGACCGCTCGGCCACCCGCAGCAGATCCGCCACGTTGTCGTCGGCGTGGAGCGCGACCACCTGAACCCGGGGTGTCATGACATCCTGCGCGGTGCGCTCACGCAACCGTAGCGACCGACGCAGCAGCGTCGCCGTATTGCCGGGCAGCGTGCCCTGTTCGGCTGATGAGCGCACCAGCCAGCCGAGTTCGGACGGGGAACGAGCCGACCGCAGCTCGTCCTGCGGCTCGATGCCGAGCGCGCGCAACAGGCGGTTGGCCGATCCGTTCAGGAGCACGATTGCCGGCCGACAGATGCGTGAGAAGAGCATCTGCGGCCCGACCACCCGTTCGGCGACGGTCAGTGGTGTCGCGATTGCGACGTTTTTCGGGAACAGCTCACCGAAGACCATCTGTGAAATTGTCGCGATGAGTAGGGCAATGGTCACGGCAGTTGCATGGGCGACCCCGTCCGGCAGCCCGACCGTCCTGATCGCCGGCATCAGCAGGGATGCCAGCGCCGGTTCGGCGACGTATCCGAGCACCAGCGATGTCAGCGTGATGCCCAGCTGCGCTCCCGAGAGCTGGAACGACAGCGAGTGGACGGCGCGAAGCACCCGCGTGGCTCTCCGGGAGCCGTCCGCCGCGGCCTGTTCGAGCTGGCTGCGGTCGATCGCCACCAGAGCGAACTCGGCGGACACGAACAGTGCGTTGCCGGCGATGAGTACGACGATCATCAGTAGGCCGAGAATGTTACTGATCATTTTGGCCTACTGTGAGCGTTCACGTATTTATTGTCAGGCTGACTCCGCCTGCCGCTCGATCGGGTCGTCCAGCCCACCGGGCAGAGCGACCTCAGCGGTCTGGGTACCGGCGGATCGGCCGCGGCCGCCCCTGCGCCGCCGGCGCCGGCGCGGACCCGGCTGGCCGTTCGCCGCGATGCCGTCCTCATCGTCGAGGTCGAGCCCGTCGAGGTCGAGCCCGTCGAGCCCGTCGAGCCCGTGGTGATCGAGATCCAGGTTGTCCCGGTGAACCACCGTGGACGCAACCGTCGCGGGTTCGAGGAACAGGCCGGGAGCCGGGCTCGCGAGCTTCGGCCCCGCCAGGTCCACGTTCGTAAGGTCGTTCGTAAGGTCGTTCGTGGCGACCGCGGCGACCGCGGCGCCGGCTCCACGGGTGCGCCGCCGTGGGCGGGCGGCGCGGGGACCGGCGGGCCGATCGGCTCGCTGCTCGGCTGCCGTGGCGTCGAAGCCCTCGCCGGTCCGGCGCTGCCGGCGTCGCGCGCCTCGACCGGTTTCCCCGAGGTCCTCGACCTCCTCAGCTGCCAGCCCGGCGCGGGTACGGGATGCGTGTGGCAGCACGCCGCGGGCATTCGCGGGGATTTCGAGATCTTCAAACAGGTGCGGGGATGTCGAATAGGTCTCGACCGGCGTGTCGAAGGACAGCGCCAGCGCCCGGTTGACCAGGGTCCACCGGGACATGTCGTCCCAGTCGACGAAGGTCACGGCCACGCCGCTGCCGCCGGCCCGGCCGGTGCGGCCGATGCGGTGAAGGTAGACGTTCTCGTCCTCGGGGCACTGATAGTTGATCACGTGGGTCACCCCGCCGATGTCGATGCCGCGGGCCGCCACATCGGTGGCAACCAGAACATCGATCTTGCCGGCTCGGAACGCCCGTAGCGCCTGCTCGCGTTGGCCCTGGCCGATGTCGCCGTGCACGGCCGCGGCGGCGAAGCCGCGTCGGGCAAGGTCGTCGACGACCTTGTCGGCGGTGCGTCGCGTCCGTACGAACACGATGGCCAGGCCACGCCCCTCGGCCTGCAGAACTCGAGCCAGAACTTCGATCTTGTCAAGCGCGTGGGCGCGGAAAACGTGCTGACGGATGTCCGGCACGGTGCGACCCTCGTCCGGGCGCTCCGCCGTGACGTGGACGGGCCGCCGCATGAACCGACGGGCCAGCGACACGACCGGACCCGGCATCGTCGCCGAGAAGAGCAGCGTCTGGTGGATGTCGGGGATCTGGGCGAGTATGCGCTCGACGTCCGGCAGGAAGCCGAGGTCGAGCATTTCGTCGGCCTCGTCGAGAACGAGCATGCGTACGGCGGTGAGGACCAGCGCGTTCTGGCGGGCCAGGTCGAGCAGCCTGCCAGGGGTACCCACGACGATGTCCACACCGGTGCGCAGGTCCGCCAGCTGTGGCTCATAGGCGCGACCGCCGTAGACCGAAAGCACCCGCAGGCCTCGGCGTGAGCCGGCCCGGCCGATGTCGGCGGCAACCTGAACGCACAGCTCGCGGGTGGGAACGACCACCAGGGCCTGGGGAAGCCCGGCAGCGCCCTCGGACCGGTTGGTCACGGCCTGCACGAGCGGGATGCCGAAGGCGAGCGTCTTGCCGGTACCGGTGCGGGCCTGGCCGATGAGATCGGAGCCGGCCAGCGCGAGGGGAAGTGTCAGTTCCTGGATGGGGAAGGGGGAGAGGATGCCCTGGTCACGGAGAGCCTCGACGATCTCTTCGCGGACACCGAGGTCTGCGAAACCGGACGTCGGTATCGCGGTTGCGACTACCGTTTCGTCGGCGTCAGGGAGGTCGATGGGCTCGTCGTGCGGGTGTGTTGTGGTTTCAGTCGAACCGGACAGCGGGATGCTCCTGGTCTGCTATGAGCGGGATCCGACGCTGCACCCGCTCGCGATATGTACCGGCGGGGTCCGCTGACCCGGGGTGGGGCGACGCCCGCTCGGGCCGGGAGTGGCCTTGTCAACCCCCGGCTGATGACAAGGATAACCTGAGGACAGGTCTCTGAGACATGTTCCGACACAATGACCTTCGGCAGGGTGGCCGTGACCCGGGGGACGGGCTGCCGTGAGTGCCTGAGGCAGAAGGTGTTTCGGCGGTGTTCGTTCTGTCGACATATTTCGGGGCAGTTCGAGCCGGACGACGCTGAGGTGATCAGAGATGACGGACAGTACGGGTGTATCCGGGCAGGTTGCTGAGACGGTTGCCGACGAGGCTGCCGCGGCCCGGATCGCCGTCATCGATCTGCTGGGGTTGTTGGCCTTCGGTGAGCTGAGCGCGTTCGAGCGCCTTGCCACGGATGCGCGAATGGCGCCCACATTGGTGGACAAGATCGCTCTTGCGCGCATGGCGGCGGCCGAGTTCGCACACTTCGAGGCGGTGCAGGAGCATCTGCTACGGATGGGCGTGGATTCCGAAAAGGCCATGGAGCCGTTCGTGCTGCCGTTGACCCTCTTCCATAACCTCACCGCGCCGGCGGACTGGCTGGAGAGCCTGGTCAAGGTGTACGTCGGTGACAACATCGTCGCCGATTTCTACCGCGAGACAGCGTCGGTGCTCGAACCTGACGCCCGCGAACTGGTCCTCGACGTCCTTGCCGACACCGGGCACGCGGCGTTCGCGGTGGAACGTGTCCGCGCCGCGATCGAGGCCCATCCGATCGTCGCGGGTCGGCTCGCGCTGTGGGCCCGACGGCTGCTTGGGGAGGCATTGACCCAGGCCCAACGGGTGGCGGAGGACCGGGAGGCGCTGACCGGTCTACTGGCCGGGATGGGTGATCTTCAGGCGTTGGCGGACATGTTCAACCGCATCGCCCAGGCACACGCGGCGCGGATGGATGCGCTCGGCCTGTCCGCGTGATGCCGAGGGATCGCACGCATCCCCCGGCATCCCCCGGTATCACCGCATCACCCCGCCGCGGATGCCTGTTCGCACCCGCTCAACCGCTCAACCGCCGGATGGCAGCAGTTGGCGATCTCCGGTGGCGGTCGGTATCGGCGCGACCGACCTCAGAGCGCGCCGAAGCCGACCCGGCGCGTCTCGGCCTCGGCGATCTCGACGTAGGCCAGCTTCGCGACCGGGACCATGACCCGACGGCCCTTCTCGTCCACGAGCGTGAGCAGGCCCTGCTCCGACGCGATCGCGTCGGCGACCGCCTGGGCCACATCCTCCGGTGACTGGCTGCTCTCGAGGACCAGCTCACGTCCGACGTTCTGGATGCCGATCTTGACCTCCACCAGTGATGACCTCCGCGTTCGATCGACCGATCAGGGCAATCGCGCTTTGGCGCGATCTGTCGCCACCATAGGGCCTGTGCCGGCCGGGGTGGGACGCGGTCGGACTGTGTTCGCTGGAGGCGTCAGGGCTCGCCGGCGGCGTCAGGGCTCGCGGCGGCGTCAGCCTTCCTGCTCACCGGCACACCGTGGCGGTACCTGGTCGGTACCGTCGGCGTTGCGTCGCGGGTAGCCGGCGAGCCCTCGCCAGGCGAGCTCGACCATGGTCGCCACAGCGCGCTCCTTCTCCACCGCACCGCCGGTGACCAGCCACCAACGGGCACCTGTCTCGGCGAGGCCCACCAGCCCGATGGACAACAGCTCGGCCTCGGCGGGGCCGACGCCGGTGTCCGCGGCGATGACGGCGGCGATGGCGTTGGCGCATGCGGTGAAGCTGTTCTCCACCCGCTTGCGGACCGCGGGCTCACTGCGTAGATCGGACTCGAGGACGAGCTGGTAGGCCCCGCTCGGATCGTCGACGAAGTCGAAGTAGGCTGCGATCGACCGAGCGATCCGGGTGTGGTTGTCGGTGGTGGAGGCAAGTGCCCGGCGGACGCTTGACACAAGCGAATGGGCCTGTTCGTCCAGCAGTGCCAGGTACAGTTCGAGCTTCCCGGGAAAGTGCTGGTAGAGCACGGGTTTGCTGACGCCCGCACGTTCGGCGATCTCGTCCATCGCAGTCGCGTGATAACCCTGAGCAACAAATACCTCGCGTGCCGCACCCAGCAGCTGGAATCGGCGTGCTGTCCGGGGTAGTCGCGCGGTCTTGCCCGTCCGCGGTTGCGGCGCGGACGGCTCGGCGCTCACCGGTACACCTCCCTCGGTGCCAATTGGCACGCTCACCAGTACTTTCCCACATGGCATGAGGCTGATCGGCGGGTCGACCCGGGCTTGGTCGACGATCCTCAGGTGCAGGCCGCCGGCAGCCCGGAAGAGATCACGACTGCGCAGCCGTCAGCCGGTGGTTCACCGGTACTCGTCCTCGTCCTCGTCGTCCACGACGATGCGCTGTTGCGCCGCGTCGTACTCCGCGACCTCGAGGGGGAACGTCCAGGTGGACGCCGGCGCCAGCCCTTCGCGGGTCGAGACCTCGCGGGCCTGCTCCGCGGCGTCCGCGTCGGGTACGTCGGGGCGGTCGAGAATGTCACGCACATCGAGCGGAAGGTCCGTCGGTGAGCTCATGGCTTCCTCCTGTCAGTGCCTGCGGCCTGTGATCGTCTGTTGGTGTGCGGCGGCCGCGCGGACGCCCTGAAACTTTCCACCTTCGCGCCGGCCGTGCCTGGCAAAGGGGCAAAAAGATCGCCGTGTTCTTCGACTCGGCCCGCTATGTCGCCCACCATGAATACCAGGTCAGCCAGCTGTCGGCAGGACGGGACCTGGTCGGCGGTGACCGGGGGCGAAACCGCCGGGTACGGCCGTGGGGGCGCAGTGCAGGCAGGGCCCTTCCGTAACGAAATGTGCTCGCTTCGGAGTATTTTTGTTACTGATTGCCCCTGCTTCGGTGGGTCGGTCCGCTTGTGTGGGCATCCTCCTGCTGATCGGCGTCTGATCGGCGCCTGATCGGCCCGGACCCGGTGTCCACATGCCTGCCTCGGGTTCGTCTTTTGTGCCCATACACCTTCCATACCCTGCCGCGGTGAGGGAGAATTGGGACACGAGTGTGTTTGTTGGGTATGTATCGTGGCTCGCCGGAGCGAATCGGTGATCTAACGATCATGCCGAGCGGGAAGACCCTTGAACATGCTCCAACTCACGGTAAGGGGCGGGCATGCGGTCGATCTGGAAAGGCGCGGTCTCCTTCGGCCTCGTCTCGATTCCGGTCAGGCTCTACTCGGCCACCGAAGAGCGGGACGTGTCGTTCCATCAGGTGAGACGAGATGACGGGTCCCGCATCCGCTACAAGCGGGTGGCGGCGGTGGACGGCGCCGAGGTGCCGTACTCCGAGATCGCCAAGGGGTACGAGCTGCCGTCCGGGGAGACCGTCGTGCTCACCGACGACGACTTCGCGAACCTGCCGTTGGCGACGTCCCACACGATTGACGTGCTGGAGTTCGTCCCGCTGGCGCAGGTCGACCCGATCTATTTCGCCAAGAACTACTACGTTGAACCCGACCGGACCGGGACCAGGCCGTACGTACTTCTCCGGGACGCGCTCGAGGGGTCGGGGCGGGTCGCGCTGGTCAAGGTCGCCCTACGCCAGCGCGAACAGCTGGCGATCCTGAGGGTCCGGGCCGGGGTGTTCGTCCTGTCGACGATGATCTGGCCGGACGAGGTCCGTGCCCCGGAGTTCCCGTTCCTGGTTGATCAGGTCGACCTCCGCCCGCAGGAACTGACCATGGCGCAGGCGTTGATCGACACGCTGTCCGCCGACTTCGACCCGACCCCGTACACCGACGGGTACCGCCAGGCGCTCCAAGCCGTCATCGAGGCGAAGGTGTCCGGGAACGAGATGGTGACGCCACCCGGCGAGGGACGGCCCGCCAACGCCGCGGGTGACCTGATGGCTGTTCTCGCCGCCAGTGTGGAGGCGGCGCGCAGGGACAGGGAGGGTGCCCCGGCGGGCGCCGGCCCCGATCCGGGCCCGGCGGCGAACGGCGCCGCGCCCGATGGCGCCGCGCCCGATGGCGCCGGGGACGCGGGAGCCGGGCGGAAAGTCGCGGGCAGCCGGAGCACGCGGGCGAAGAAAGCCGGGACAGCGGCGACGTCCACAGGTTCGACGGTCCGTCACCGGACCGCCTGACATCGTTGCGATCATATCCGGGTGGGGGCGGGGAACATCCCGGCCCGCCCGCGCGCTGGGATGGATGGCGTTCCCGTCACGAGGGCACCGCGTCGATCCCGTACAGCGGATCCCGGACGAGTGCGTCCGTCGCCTGCGACGATGGGAGGCGACGATGGTGTCGGATCTACACGGATCCATACCGGATGTACGGCGGATGTATGGATGTCGCCGCTGTGACCGCGAGGAGAGATCGTGTCCCTGCCGCCCCTGGTCGAGCCCGCGGCCGACCTGACCATTGACGAGGTCCGCCGGTACTCCCGGCATCTGATCATTCCGGATGTCGCGATGGACGGCCAGAAGCGGCTGAAGAACGCGAAGGTGCTGGCCGTCGGTGCCGGCGGGCTGGGTTCGCCGACCCTGATGTATCTGGCCGCAGCCGGGGTGGGAACGCTCGGCATCGTCGATTTCGACACCGTGGACGAGTCCAACCTGCAGCGGCAGATCATCCACGGCCGGTCGGATGTGGGACGGTCCAAGGCGCAGTCGGCCCGGGACACCGTCCTGGAGATCAACCCGTACGTTGACGTGGTCCTGCATGAGACCAGGTTGGACACATCCAACGTCATGGAGATCTTCAGCCGGTACGACCTGATCGTGGACGGCACGGACAACTTCGCCACCCGCTATCTGGTGAACGACGCCTGCGTGCTGCTCGGCAAGCCATATGTCTGGGGCTCGATCTACCGGTTCGACGGGCAGGCGAGCGTCTTCTGGGCCGAGCACGGCCCGTGCTATCGCTGCCTGTACCCCCAGGCGCCCCCGCCGGGCATGGTGCCGTCCTGCGCCGAGGGTGGTGTCCTCGGCGTCCTGTGCGCGTCGATCGGGTCGATCCAGACGACCGAGGCGATCAAGCTGCTGACGGGGATCGGCGAGCCGTTGGTCGGTCGTCTCATGGTCTACGACGCACTTGAGATGAGCTACCGTTCGATCAAGGTGCGTAGGGATCCGGAGTGTGAGCTGTGCGGTAAGAACCCGACCATCACCGAACTGATCGACTATGAGGCCTTCTGCGGCGTCGTCTCGGATGAGGCCCAGCAGGCGGCGGCCGGTTCGACGATCCTTGCAGTAGAGCTGAAGGACTGGCTCGACCGCGGCGAGCCGATCGAGCTCGTCGACGTCCGGGAGCCGGCCGAGTGGGAGATCGTCCGCATTCCGGGGGCGCGCCTCATCCCCAAGGGTGAGCTGCCGGCGCACCTTTCCGAGCTGCCGCAGGACCGCCGGGTCGTCGTCTACTGCAAGAGCGGTGTCCGCTCGGCCGATGCGCTGGCGACGCTGAAGGCCGCGGGGTTCTCCTCGGCGGTGCACGTCCAGGGTGGTGTGACCGCCTGGGCGACCCAGGTCGACAAGTCCCTACCGGTGTACTGAGAAGCTGCTTGCGGCCTTCCGGCCGGGCGGTCCGCGCCCGGCCGGCCCCGGCGGTTGGTGAGGTGTCGCGATGGTCGGGGACGAGCTGCGGCACCAGCCGCCGCTCAGTGTGTCAGCGGGGCTCGCCACCCGGATCGTCATCGGCGGCCGGCCGAGCCCGTACACGATGACCGTCCTTGCGGCGGTCACGCGCATTCCCCGCGGCAAGGTGATGACCTACGGCGATGTCGCCGAGTATGTGGGCGCGGGGACGGGCCGAACGGTCGGCGCGGTGCTCTCCCGCCATGGTCATGATGACGACATCCCCTGGCACCGGGTGATCCGCTCCACCGGCGCACCGAACCCGAGCGCCCCGGACGAGGCGTTGCGACGGTTGGCGTCCGAGGGCACGGTGCTGCGTCCCGGCGGGGAGCGGGTGGATCTGGGCGCGGCCCGCTGGGACGGCCGGACAACCCCCTGACAGGCTTCGAGCGCCCGAGGGTGGGACCGTCCGGTTCTGTCGGTGGCGCATGGTGTGCTGTGCGCGTGACAGTCCACCAGGATCGGGCGAGCGCCCACCAGGGCACGGCCGGGGTTCCCCGGCTGGCGGCGCGGGCGGTCCCGACCGCGGTTGGTCCGTCGGCATATCGGCTCGTGCGGACCCCGCCGGCGCGCCCGCGCCCGCCGGTCCTCGACGCCGACCAGGCCCGTGTCGTCGATCACACCGGCGGTCCGCTGCTCGTCCTGGCCGGGCCGGGTACGGGTAAGACGACCACGATCGTCGAGGCGGTGGCCCGGCGGGTGGAGGACGGGCTCGACCCGCAGTCCATCCTGGTGCTCACCTTCAGCCGGCGGGCCGCCCACGAGCTGCGCGAACGCATCACCCGACGGCTGCGCGCCGCCGTCGGCGCCCCGTTGGCCTGGACCTTTCACGCCTGGTGCTATGCCGTTCTACGGCTGGGCCGACCGGCCGACCCAGGTGGTGTGTCGCCGAGACTGCTGTCCGGGCCCGAGCAGGACACCAAGCTTCGTGATCTTCTTGCCGGGACGGTGGAGGTCGGCCGGCCGCGATGGCCGGCCCCGCTCGCGGGCTGTCTCACATCCCGGGGCTTTGCCGAGGAGGTACGGGCCATGCTCGCCCGGGCCCGTGAGGTGGGGCTGAGCCCGGACGCGCTTGCCGCACTGGCTCGGCGGACCGGCCGGGATGACTGGGCCGCGATGGCGACCTTCTACGCCGACTACCTCGACGCGCTTGATCTCGAAGGGATGATCGACTATTCCGAGCTGGTCCAGCGGGCCGCCGCGGTCGCCGAAGGCGACGACGTCGGTGCTGACCTGCGTCGCCGTTATCAGGCTGTCTTCGTCGACGAGTACCAGGACACCGACCCCGCGCAGGAGCGGCTGCTGCGGGCCGTCACCGGGGGTGGTGGCGACCTCGTCGTCGTCGGCGATCCGGACCAGTCGATCTACGGGTTCCGCGGGGCGGAGGTGCGCGGGTTGTTGGCGTTCCCGACCCGGTTTCCCCGCGCGGACGGGCTCCCGGCCGAGGTGGTGGCCCTGCGGCGCTGCCGACGGCTGGGGCCGGTGGCGCTCGCCGTCAGCCGGCAGATCGCCAGCCGTATCCCCGCGACCGGTCTGCCCGCCCAGTACCTGCGCGCACATCGGGATCTGATCGCGGCCGGCGGCGAAACCGGGTCGGGAACCTCCGAGGCACGCCGTGCGGAACGCGTTGAGGCCCGGACGTACACATCCGAGGGCTCTCAGGTCGAAGGCATTGCCGACCTGCTGCGCCGGGAGCATCTGGAGAACGGCACCCCGTGGGACCGGATGGCGGTGCTGGTGCGCAGCGCGGCCCGGTCGGTGCCGCCGCTGCGGCGGATGCTCACCGCCGCGGGCGTGCCGGTCGAGGTGGCAGGCGATGAACTGCCGCTGGCCCGCGATGGTGCGGTCGCGCCGCTGCTGCTGGCGCTGCGCTGCGTCGACAACCCCGGCCGGGAGCTGACCGCCGAGGCGGCCCGGACGTTGGTGACCGGTCCGCTGGGTGGTGCCGACCCGACCGCGTTGCGGGCGCTGGGCCGCGCATTGCGCGTGATCGATCGTGCCGTGATCGATCGTGCCGTAGTCGCCACCCACGTGGGCGACCCGGCCACGGCGGCCGTGCCGGCATCGTCGCCCACGGCGGCCGTGCCGGCGTCGTCGGCGGAACTCATCCGGCAGGCCGTCGCCGACCCCGACCGCACCCTGCTGATGGTCCCCGACCACATCGCGGGCCCGGCCCGGCGCCTGGGTGAGCTGCTGCGATCGGCGCGCGCGGTGCGCGACGGCGGCGGCACGCCCGAGGACGTCGTGTGGGTGCTGTGGTCGGGCACCGGCTGGCCCGCCCGGCTGGAACGGGCGTCCGCCGCGGGCGGGGCCGCCGGCCGGGCGGCAGACCGTGATCTGGACGCTCTGGTCGCGCTGTTCGCGACCATCGGCCGCTCGAGCGTGCGGCACGGACCCGGCACCGGCATCGGCCCACTCCTGGACGAACTGGAACAGCAGCAGATCACCGGTGATTCGCTGACCGAGCGTCCGGCCCGGGCGGACGTGGTCCGGTTGCTGACCGCCCATCGCAGCAAAGGCCTGGAATGGGATGTCGTGGTCGTCTGCGGCGTCCAGGACGGGCAATGGCCGGACCTGCGAACCCGCCACTCGTTGCTGGAGTCCGAACGCCTGGACCGCCCGGAGTGCGGGGGGATGCGTGAGGCCGCGACCCGCACCGAACTTCTTGCGGACGAACGTCGGCTGTTCTACGTTGCGTTGACCCGGGCACGGCGCCGGCTTGTCGTCACCGCGGTCGACTCCACCGAGGATCAGGGTGCGGGTCCCAGCCGGTTCTTTCGTGAACTGTGCGACGCGGGACCGCTCGGTGTCTCGGTGACCATGCACCGTTCCCGGCTGGCCCGTCCGCTCACACTGTCGTCGGCGGTTGCGGCGCTGCGCCGGACCACGGTCGACCCGGCCTCGACGCCGGCGATGCGGGCGGCCGCATCGGTGCGGCTGGCACGGCTCGCGGCCGCGGTTGACGACGTGGGTCGGCCGCTCGTCCCCTCCGCCCGTCCAGGTCGGTGGTGGGGGCTGGCCGAGGTGACTGCGGGCGACGTTCCAGCGGTCGCCGCGGACACCCCCATCCGGCTGTCGGGGTCGTCGCTGTCGGTGTTGGCGACCTGTCCGATGCGCTGGTTCCTTGAGCACGAGGCGCATGCGCAGGCCGCGACCAGCTCCGACATGGGCTTCGGCAAGGTCGTGCATGCACTCGCCGACGAGGTCGCGACCGGGCGGACCGCTCCCGACCTCGACGCGCTCGACGTCCGGCTGGAACGGGTGTGGCGCCATCTCGCCTATGAGGCGCCGTGGCGTTCCCAGCAGCAGCGGGCGGCGGCGCGCCAGGCGCTGGCCCGGTTCCTGGTGTGGCACGCGGCCACGCGCCATCGGCGGTTGGTGGCCAGCGAGGTCCCGTTCAGCTGCGACATCGTGGTGGGCGGACGGACGGTGAAGCTACGGGGTTTCATCGACCGCATCGAGCTGGACGATGACGGCCGGGTACACGTCGTCGATTTCAAGACGGGTCGGACGGCTCCGTCCAGTTCGGATGTGGCGCGCCATCCGCAGCTCGGCACCTATCAGCTTGCCGTTCGTCACGGAGCGGTGGCGTGCGACGCCGATGGAGCCCGAGCCGAGCCCGGCGGAGCGGAACTGGTACACCTGCGTCTTGACGCGGCGTCAGGTCCAGTGCCAGGTCCAGTGCCAGAGTCGGTGCCAAGCCCGGCGCCAAGCCCGGCGCCAAGCCCGGCGCCAAGCCCGGCGCCGGATCCGCCGGTTGCGACCCCGGCGGCTCGGGCGCCGAAGGTCCAACGTCAGGAGGCACTGCCGGTCGACGGCCCCACCTGGGTAGACGACCTGCTGTTGGACGCGGTCGAACACATCGACGCGGAGCGCTTCCCGCCACGTCCGGGCGCGTCCTGCCCGACATGCACGTTTCGGCGATGCTGCCCAGCCCAGGATGAGGGACAGCAGGTGATCACATGACCGTGGCTGCGGCGGCTCGACCGGCGGGGCTGGACCTGGTGCCGGCGGAGCTGCGTGATCTCCTCGGGGTGCCGTTCACCGATGAGCAGATCACGGCGGCGACCGCTCCGCTGGAGCCCGGGGTGATCGTCGCCGGGGCTGGTTCGGGCAAGACCTCGGTGATGGCCGCCCGGGTCGTGTGGTTGGTCGTGACCGGTCAGGTGGCGCCCGACGCCGTGCTCGGGCTCACTTTCACGACCAAGGCCGCGGGCGAACTCACCGACCGGATCCGCCGTGGCCTGGAGAAATCCGGTCTCACGGGTGCCGCCGGCGTAACGGGGGGCGAAACCTGTGACGGCGAGCCCGGCGAGCCGGTCGTGTCCACTTACCATTCGTTCGCGAAACGGCTGGTCACCGACCACGCGCTGCGGCTCGGCCTGGAACCGGGTTTCACCCTCCTTGCCGACGCAACCCGCTACCAGCTCGCCGGGCGGGTGCTGCGCCGCCACCGCGGACCGGTCGCGGCGCTGACCAGGCCGCTGTCGATGCTCGTCGGCGACATCATCTCCCTTGACGCGGAATGCAGCGAGCACCTTGTCGAACCGGCGGCGTTGGCTGGTTTCGATCTCGGCTGGCTGGCCGAGATCGAAACGGTGCTCATCGCCGAACAGGAACGGCCGCGTAACAAAGGTCATGTCGACGCTCTCGGCCGGATGGCCCTGGTCGCCCGGTCCCGCCGGGAGCTCGCCGCAATGGTCGCGGAGTTCCGCGCGGCCAAACGCGAGCTCGACGTCATCGACTTCGGTGATCTGGTCCGCCACGCCGTCCGACTGGCCGCCACCGTGCCGGCGGTCGGCGCGTCGGAGCGTTCCCGGGCCGGGGTCGTGTTGTTGGACGAGTACCAGGACACCTCCGTAGCGCAGCGGCAGATGCTCGCAGGCCTGTTCGGCGGTGGTCATCCGGTGACGGCCGTCGGTGATCCATGCCAGGCCATCTACGGTTGGCGTGGCGCGTCCGTTGCGAACCTCGACGGCTTTCCGGACCATTTCCCGCGCCGTGGCGGCGGGCCGGCGCGGGTGTACGAGCTGTCGGTCAACCAACGCAGCGGTGGGCGGTTGCTGAGCCTGGCCAACGCGGTCGCGGCCGGCCTGCGGGCCCGACACCGCGTCGCGCGGCTGCGTCCGCGTGACGACGTCGCAGACCGCGGCGAAACGGTTATCGCGCTGCATCCGACCTGGTCGCAGGAGGTTCGTTGGATCGCGGCGACGTTGCGGGAGGTCGTCAGTGCCGGCCGCGCACGGCCGGGGGAGTGCGCGGTACTCGTGCGGGCGCGTCGCGACGTCCCCGCGCTGTACGCGGCCCTGCTAGCGGCTGAACTGCCGGTGGAGGTCGTGGGCCTCGGCGGTCTGTTGAGTCTGCCGGAGGTAGCCGACGTCATCGCGACGCTGGAGGTGCTGGACGATCCGACGGCCAACGCGGCCCTCACGCGGCTGATCACCGGTCCGCGGGTGCGGCTGGGCCGCCGTGACCTCGCGGCGCTCGGGCGCGCGGCGCGTGAGGCCGTCGGGGTCGGGGTGGCCCGCACTGCCCCCCTCGACCAGCCTGGATCCGACCCTCTGGTACCCCACCAGCCGGCGGGCGAAGCGCTGCCGACCGATGCGCTCGATGAGGCGGTGCTCGGGATCGACCCCTGCGACGTGGTCGCGCTCGCCGACGTGCTGGACGACCCGGGCCCACAGGTGTCGCCCCAGGCCAGGGCCCGGCTGCGGATGCTCGGTGCGGAGCTGCGCTATCTGCGGGCCCACATCGACGAGCCACTGCTGGACGTCATCCACCGGATCGTCGAGGTCACCGGTCTGGACGTGGAACTGGCGGCGAGCCCCGAGGCGGTCACGGCCCGCCGCCGTGACAACCTTGCCGCGTTCATCGACGTCGCGGCGGGCTTCACCGGTCTGGACAACGACGGTTCGGTCCGTGCGTTCCTGGCATTCCTGCGTGCCGCGCAGGAACACGAGCGTGGTCTGGACGCGACCAGCCCGTCCGGCGCGGATGCCGTCCAGCTGATGACCGTCCACAAGTCCAAGGGGCTGGAGTGGGAGGTCGTGGCCGTGCCGAACCTCAGTCACACGGTTTTTCCGATCACTACCGTCCGGTCGAAGTGGACCACATCGCCGTCGGTGCTACCCACGGCCCTGCGCGGGGACGCCGACGATCTGCCCGTGCTGCCCGGCCTCGGTAAGCCCGACCTCGCCGGCTTCGCCGCCGACTGTGACGCCTATCTGGAACGGGAGGAACGCCGTCTCGGCTATGTCGCGTTCACCCGGGCCAAGTCCCTGCTGTTCGGCAGCGGGCACTGGTGGGGGCCGGCGCAGCGTCGGTTGCGTGGGCCGTCGGTGTTCCTCGACGAGTTGTACGAACACGTGCGCGCCGGCCACGGCAGGGTCGCGGTGTGGGCGCCGAAACCGTCCGAGGACGAGACCAATCCGCAGCTCGCCGGCATGGAAGACCTCGACTGGCCGCTGCCGTATGAGCCTGCGGCTTATGCCCGCCGCCGCGCCGCCGCCGAACAGGTCACGGGATACCTCAGCGCGCTGGGCGCGGATCAGCCGCTGCCCGTGGACGATCGTGATGGGATGACCCCGGCGGAACGGCAGACGCTCGCCGAACTCGACCGTGATGTCGAGCTGCTGTTGGAAGAAGCTCGCCGTGCCCGGCGGCCCTCCCGCGAGGTGGAGTTGCCGCGTGCGCTCACCGCTTCCCAGGTGGTGCAGTTGAGGTCCGATCCGGCGGGGCTGGCCCGCGACCTCGCCCGCCCGATGCCGCGGCGCCCGGCGCCGCAGGCGCGTCGAGGTACGGCGTTTCACGCCTGGGTGGAGGGCGTCTTCGAGCAGGCCCCGTTGCTCGATCCCGAGGATCTGCCGGGGGCTGCGGACGAGGCGGTGGACGACGGCGAGATCGCGGCGTTGCGGGAGTCGTTTCTGGCGAGCCCGTATGGTCGGCGGCGTCCGTTCGCGGTAGAGGCGCCGTTCGAGCTGCTGATCGCCGGCCGCGCGGTCCGGGGGCGCATCGATGCGGTGTACGACCTCGGGGGCGGCCGGTGGGAAGTGGTCGACTGGAAGACCGGCCGCCAGCATGCGGACGCGGTTCAGCTGGCGGTCTACCGGCTGGCCTGGGCGCGGTTGCGGGGGGTGCGTCCGGACGCGGTGGACGCGGCATTCCTCTATGTCCGCTCGGGTGAGGTCGCACGTCCGCCGTTGTTGTCCGAACCCGACCTCGAGGCCCTCCTCGCCGACCCGTCACCGAGATCTGACGGTCCGCGGACTGCCCGCTGACGGGGGATCGGGCCGGGCCGGCCGATCGAGGCGAAGGCGGGTTTCTTCTTCGATGAGCTGCTCGCCGCTGCCCGGGAAGGTCGGTGAGCAGCCGCGCTCGGCTGCAGCGATCAGACAACGTGCACCAGTTGCGGGAGCGATGACTCACCCAGCCTCGTGGTCGTACCGGATGTCGTGGCGGTACTCGACATCGCGCTGAGAATGAGGGGTGTGCCCGCCGTGCTCAGGTCAGTGGCGGCCGTGGCGGAGAAAACCGCCACCAGCGCGATTCCGGCGGCAGCCACGTAACGCACCAGCGCGCGCGACAGGCCGCTGTCCCGGCTGGTGCCGTGAGCTGAAAGCGACGAGTTCATGGCAATCTCCTTTGGCTGGCTGGCTGACTGGCTTTCTTTGGGGCCGTCGAGCGTGCGCGAAAACGAGGATCGCACGCCCTTGGGCCGGCTGACTTTCCCGGAATTTCTTGTCCACAAACAGCTAATCAGCATGGGCTGGGCGCGGGCTGAGTACCTGCTGTGCGTCTGCTGTGGGATGCCAGGTGCAGTGCGGCTTGAGTATGGCCAGGTGTTGGCCAGGGGCTGACGAGGTCGAATGACCAGGTCGAACCGACATCGGTGGCGGGCCGCGCCGGCCCGCGCCCGGACAACAAGGAAAACCGCGGGCGCCACCGGTTCGCGGTGGCGCCCGCGGCCTTGTGCTGTCCGTTGCGCGTGCTGGCCCTTGCGCTGGCCCTTGCGCTGGCCGTTGCGCTGGCCGTTGCGCTATGCCGACGGTAGGTGACTTCTGTCGCTCCAGCGTGCTTTTCTACCTACCGCTCGGCCGAATGTCGTCCAGCGGTAGGTGGAAACGGTCATCATGACGGCTACCCGCAAAAAATACGGGTAGCTAGAAGGATCTCCGGTCGCGGTAAGCGGCCCTGACGGGTGCTAACACACCACGTCAGGGCCTCGATCCGAGACCACTGGAGGTCCCGAACCGTGTTCACCATCCAACCAGCGGGCGTGCACCTGGCGCTCGTACTCGCGGTCCTGGTGCTGGTCGCCATGGCCCGAACCCCACGTCTGACCCTGGCCGGTGACCTGCCGTCCCGTGGGACCGTCCCTGTCCAGCGCAAGGCGCCGGACGTCGTCCTGGCTTTGGCCGTGGGCGACGTGCCCGATGACCGTTGGCAGCATGGGCTATGCCGATCATGCGGACATCTCCGGGACGATCACTCGTTCGTTGGGTGCGCACGGGCAGCCCATGGCCTCCAGTGCCCCTGCCCCATCCGCTCCGCGATCGCCCCGCACTGCATCATCTGCGGCGACCGGATCGACGGTGAGGTCTACGACTGCGGCGCCGGTCCGGAGCATCTGGACTGCCATCACGACGATGTGGATCACGGCACGGACGCGGACGCCCCGCCGGTACCGCCCGTCGACGAGGTGGACCCGGACCTGATCACGGAGATCCTCCGCCAATTGGAGCGGCCGGGCATGTTGGCCGATTTGACCGGCTGGCAGTGGGACGACAGCGACTACACCCGCGCAGCGGCGTTCATCCGCACGGCTGTCGAGGCATCCCGCGGCGGTGCGGCATGACCGCACCGACGATGACCCGTCCGGGCGAGCTTGACACCCCGTGGGATGACGGCCTGATCGACGAGATCGCCGTAAACCGAGTGGTAGCCGACTCAGCGGGAGCTGGACGGCTACGACCGGCAGAGCAGCAGGTCGCTGCGGCGCGGATGAACGCGGCCGGCTTGCCTGTCCGGCAGATCGCCCGTCGCCTCCAGCTGTCGGAGCACATCGCGGCACGGATCATCGCGGCGGGTGGGTCATGAGCGGCGCGATGGGCCGATACGGCATGAGCCTGACGGCGTACGCCGCCTACGAGGCTCTGCTGGCGACGCGCCACCCGCTCGATCGGGCCGTTGCCTGCCTACTGGGCGCCGCACAGGGCACGGCGCCGGCCGACCGGTGGGACCACGCACTGACCCAAATAGCCGTTGCGCAGGAGTTGCTGTGCACGGCTGCCGAAGAGATCTCGACAGCCAAGGCTGAGGCGCTTTCCCCGCGGGATGACCGATGACCGGGGAGCGGTTGCACCGGATCCGGTGGGCGGTCCGCGCAGTCCTGGCCCTTGGGGTCGCGGCGTCCGTCGCGGCGAACATCCTCGCCGCGCGTCCCTCGATCCCGGGTCGGGTCATCGCGGCCTGGTCTCCACTCGCCCTGCTGCTGACCATCGAACTGATTTCCCGAGTGCCGGTGCACCGTCCGGGTCTGGCGTGGGTCCGCCGTGGCGCCACAGCGGCCATCTCGTCCATCGCGGCGTGGGTCAGCTACTGGCACATGGTCGAGGTCTGCGGCCGGTACGGCGAGACTGCGACGTCGGCCCACCTGATTCCGATCTCGGTGGATGGCCTGGTCGTGGTCGCATCGGTGTGCCTGGTAGAGATCGGCGGGCACCTTGCTGCACCCGCACTCGAGGCGAAGCTTCCACCCGAGGGTGAGTCTCACGCCGGCGAGACGGTGACCGTCGGGTCCGGCCGTGGCCTCCAGCTGGACGACACAAGCGCGTCACAAGTGGTGCAACCTGAGCCACCGAATCCGGTAGTGGATGAGCCACTTCCGGTTCAGGGCGCGCCACTGCCCCGCACGCCCGGCTCACGCCATCGCGTGGCAGAGCTTGTCAGCAAGATTCCAGCCGACGACGGGAGATCAACCCGCCAGTTGGCGGAGGATCTCGCCCCACTGGTCGGGGTCGCCCCCGCCACCGTCCGCCGCCATCTCTCCGACCTACGCCGGGAGGTCTCGGCATGAGCACCCCGATCATCTGCGGATGGTGCGACAAGCCGGCCGTCCGCGTCTACGACGGTGTGACCGCCGATTCCTACTGTGCCAAGTGCGAGCGGAAGTACGGCAACCCGGACCGGACGGCAAACGATAAGCGCCGGGCGACGATCCGTGCCCGCCGTGAAAACGGTGCCGCATGAGCACCCGCGCCGTTTGCGCCACCTGCGGCGCATGGGTCTACAGCCGGCTTGTCGACCACTCGACCCGCCCGTTCGGCCGGGTCGAGTGGGTCCACGCACCGCGCAGCATGCCGGCGGACGGCCACGCTGCCGTCCCGAAGGAGGAGCGGCGGTGAACGGCAATGGCAACGGCACGGTGGCACTGGACGCGTTGGCACCGTTTGTGCCGGACGTCCTGCTCATCCCTGCGGCAACGCCGGTTGTCGAGGCTGTCACACCGGCTGTCGAGGCTGTCGGCACGGTTGCACCGGTTGGGGTCCGCGAGGTAGACGACCAGGCGGACGACCACACGTCGATGCCGGTCGACAGCCCAGCGGCCGACGATGATCGTCCAGCATGGGAGCGGCCGGCCGACCGGCGCCCGGTGGTGGCGCCATGGGTCCGGGACGTGTCCCAGCTTCGCCGGGCAATCGTCTGGAGTGTGGGCGAGGCACTGCACCCGGTGGCCTTTCACGCGGCGCGTGGGCCGCTGTACGGCGTCCGGTTGGCGTCCGGGTCGCCCCGCGGCGCCGTGAAGGCCACGCACGCGATGATCCGATGGGCGGGCGACGGTGCGACCCGCGATCGTCTCGCCATCCTCGACGCGAAGGACTCGGCCGCCTACCTCGCGCTGAGTCGTCAACGAGACGACCGAATGAAGCGCCGGACCCGGATTGGCGGCGTGGGCCTGGCGGCTGTCGTTGCCGGTCAGAGCGCCCTGTACGTCGCTGAGCCGGGTCTGTTCGTGGCAACGACCGTTGCCGGGGTCCTGGCCCTCGGTGCGGTAGGAAGGCGCCGCGACCGGCCCATCCTCGACAGTCCCACCACCGTGTCCAGCCGCGCACCCAAGCTGACCAGCGACGTGGTGGAACGGGCGTTGGCGAACTGCGGCCTACCCGCCTCGATCGCGACGAAGATCGCCACGACCGGATTGGAATGGGTCGCACCGATCGCCATTGACGGTCCGGGATGGCTGGCACAGTTCGACTTGCCGTACGGCGTAACGGTGGCGGAGGTCGCAGACAAGCGCGAGAAGCTGGCGTCCGGTCTGCGGCGTCCGCTCGGTGCGGTGTGGCCCGAGCCGGAATCTGACGAGCACCCGGGGCGTATGCGGCTGTGGGTCGGACAAACGACGCTGGCGAAGGCGAAGGCGCCATTGTGGCCGCTGGCGAAAGCCGGTCAGGCGGATATCTTCAAGCCGTTGCCGTTCGGGACGGATCAGCGGCTACGGCCGGTGTCCATTCCGCTGATCTTCGATTCGGTGCTGATCGGTGCGATGCCCCGCTACGGGAAGACGATGGCGCTACGGGTGTTGTTGCTCGGTGCGGCGTTGGACCCACACGTCGTGCTGTACGTGTACGAGCTGAAGGGCACCGGGGACCTTTCCTCACCTGGTGAGCAGTGCGCGCACCGGTACGCCAGCGGCGCCAGCGACGCGACGCTACGGGCCACGATGGACGGCCTGGAAGAGGTCTACGCCGAACTCGAGCGGCGCGCAGACCTCATCCGCAGCCTGCCGAAGGCGGTGTGTCCGGAGAACAAGATCACCCCAGAGTTGGCGCACAGACCCGGGTCGGGACTGGCACCGATCCTGCTGTCGATCGACGAATGCCAGGAATTGTTCTCCCACAAGGAATTCAAGGACGAAGCCACCCGGTTGTGTGTCGCCATCATCAAGCGCGGTCCCGCATTGGGGATCATGCTGGCGTTGGCGACGCAGCGACCTACGGCGGAATCCTTGCCCAAGGACATCAGCGCGAACATGGGGTTGCGATTCTGTCTGCGCGTCGCTGGTCATGTCGAGAACAACATGATCCTCGGTACGGGAATGTCCGCGCGCGGCGTGCAAAGCTACCAGTTCGGCCGAAAGGATAAGGGCATCGGTTGGTTGGCTGGATTGGATGACGATCCGATTGTCGTGCGAGGCGCCTATGTGGACGCGCCGGCGGCGGAGCGGATAGCCGACCGGGCACGGGCACTTCGCCTCGCGACCGGAACCCTGACCGGGCAGGCGGCCGGTCAGGCTGTCGAGGTAGCCGACGATGGTCCGGATCATCGCTTCCTCGGCGACGTCCTGACCGTGATGCGGGACGACAGCGAGCATCTCGCGGTCCTGGCCGTGCGCCTGGCCGATGTCGACCAGCGCTACCAACTGGACGGCGACCCGTGGCCATCCCAGCGACTCGGTGGCGCGCTACGTGCGGCTGGTGTCGACGTGGCGAAGCAGCTGTGGGCTACGGCCGTTGACGGCACCCCCGGCAATGCCAGCGGGGTCACCCGGGACGCGGTCCGGCTGGCGATCTCTAGAGCGGCAGAAGTCTAGGTCTAGACCTGGGTCTAGACGTCGATCATGCCCGTGACCTGGACTCTAGACCCCTAGACCAGGTCGCAGGCGATCAACGAATCGGGGCCACAGCGACCCCACGGAGGACACACCATGGCCCGCATCCCCACCGAAGCCGAGATTCGCGCTCGTGCCCGCCAGCTTCGCGACCAAGGCGCCGGCCCGCACGCCGCGGCACGGCAGGCACGCCGCGAAGCGTGGGAGATCTCCAC
>NZ_CAUVXP010000062.1:0-30651 GCF_963555955.1 Protofrankia sp. Cas3 | reverse complement strand
GCACACGGCCAACCCGGCAAGGCCGGCTGGCCCGCCGACCTACGTGTCCGCCAGTTCCCCGCGACCGGTCCGGCGGCGCGGTGAACCGGCCGACAGCGGTACTGGACCAGCTGGTGGATGACAGCCGGCGCCACCTCGCCGACCTGTTGCTCCGGCGGATCACGACACGGGTACGGGCGTGGTACCCCAACGCCGCGGCCCTGCGGCTCGCCGCCGCGGACTACGACTGGGAGATCACAGCAGTGCTCGACGCCGCCGCCACACCGGTGCCGGCCGGGTCCCGCGACCCGGCTGACGAGGACACCCCGGCATGGTCCGAAGTTGCGGTCGACGACCTGGTCGATGCCATCGGCGAGGACCTGTGGCGCTACGCGGCGGTCCGGCTCGACGTGCCGACGGACGAGACCGTGCTTCCCCTCGCCGCGGGGCAGGCAAGCCAGTGAGCGTCAAGGCGATGACGTGGGTCTGGGGGGCATCTGCGACAGCCGGCAACGAACGGCTGGTGCTGCTCGCGATCGCGGACACCGCGGACGACGACGGTGGGAACGCCTGGCCGTCGGTGGCGACGCTGGCTCGCAAGACCCGACTGGATGCGCGGACGGTGCAGCGGGTGATCCGCCGGCTGGCGGCAGGAGGACACCTTCTGATCGAGACGGCGGCGGGCCGGGGTGGGGCGAACATGTACACCGTCGTGATGAGCGACACCGCCGAGCCGAAGCCGGGGCCTGTGGATAACAGACCGTCGGGTCGGCCTGACCCCCGGCAGGCTGCCGGGGGTGGCAATCCGCCGCCCCCGGCGCAACTGCGCCACCGCCCCCCCGGCACAGTTGTGTCACCCCTCCCCCGGCACAGCTGTGCCACCCGAACATCCTTGAACGTCCTTGAACCTCCACCGCCCGCGCGAGCTGCCTCGCCGGCGGACAGCCCTGGAGCTGTGGACGGTGGTGGAGGATCTCCGAAGGATCGGACAACCCCATCAGCGGCCAGGGTCTGCGACCGGGCTGCGGGAGAGCACCCAGCGAAAGCCGACGCTGCCGGCTTGCTGGCTGGGCTCGGATCATCGTGGCGGCTGACGTCCAAGCAACGGGCTCGCTTGGCCCCGCTGGTCACAGCGGCGCTGACCGCCGGGTGGGGACCGGCCGAACTCCGCGAGGTGCTCGGAGCGAACCCCGGCGGGGTCCGGTCGCCCTATGCGGTGCTCCGTGCCCGGTTGGCCGACCTGCCCGCCCCGCCCACCGTGCGCACCACGCCTGCCGTCGAGCGTCCGGCCTGGTGTGGTGCCTGCGACGAGACGACCCGCCTCGTCGACCTCGACGACGGCCGCGCCAGCCGCTGCCCGACCTGCCATCCGTTGATCGCCGTGTCAGAAGGTCGGAGGGTGCCGTGAGGCTGCGGCCGCCCCTGGCGTACTTCGGGGGCAAGACCACAATCGCCGAACAGATCGAAACCCAGCTCCGCCCCGGCGGGCAGTTCCACGACATCCGCGAATGGGCGAACAAACCGCACGGCACCACCCTGCGCATCGCCGGTCTGCTCCACCTCGCCCACCGCCCGCACGACGGCTGGCACCACCCCATCGCCGCCGACCAGATGGCCGACGCCGACGCCCTCGCCGACGTCCTGGCCGCCCGCTACACCGCCGCGATGACCAGCGTCACCGCCGACCCCGCCGCCAAACCACAGTCCCCGCCGCGCCGGGCACCCCCAGCCGACGACAAAGACCCGCAGCCCAGAAGCAGAACGGGGTCCTGGCGCACGCCGCCAAGCAGAAGCGCCAAGACCCCACTCCCCCTGATCGCCTTCACAGAAGGAGCACTGACATCGTGCCCGCACCCACCGCCCCCACCAACCCGAAGCCGCCTGCGCGGCCACGGCGAGACACGAGCACCTCTGGAACAACCTCGGCACGTACCGTGAAGCGCGAACTTGTCCCGCTTGCCGTGGTGCTAGCAGAACTCGGCGACGAACATGGGTCGTTGCCGCGGGCCACGTTCGACTCGTGGCGTCGTCGGGGTGTCGCCCCCAAGGTCATTAAACTGCCGAACGGGCACTTGCGAGTTGCCCGAGACGACCTGAATGCCTGGCTCGATGGCCGTATCCAGAATCCTGCAGCATGACCAGCCGGAACCCGTCATCGACCGGTAAACCTGAGGAGGTCCGGCCGACGACCTTCGCGGTCCGAGTCTGGGCAATCAAAGAGATCAAGAACAAAACAAAGCCCACTACCTATCAGGTACGTTGGAAGGTCGGAATGCGACCGTGGGCGAAAAACTATGCCACCAAGAGCTTGGCCGAGGCGCGCCGTGCCGAACTGCTCGCAGCAGCGAAGAAGGGTGAGGCGTTCGATATTCAGAGCGGCCTTCCTATCGCCGATGTGCGCGCCCAGACCGATCCTGAGCCAGCACCGCTGTCAACCCGGGCATGGCTGGAACACGCCCGGGATTTTGCGGACACGAAATGGGATGAACGACAGGCGCCGGGAACACGGCGGTCGCTAGCGGACGCACTCGCGACGGTCACACCAGCGCTGTTGACTGCACCGGCACCAGCCGAGCTCGCCGAATCGGTACGCGAGGCGCTGTTCGGCTGGACGTTCCAATCCGGAACACGGAGGAGCCTCGCCACGGACGGGACGTGGGCCGAGAACCCTCCGCCTCCCGAGCTGGAGGCCGTGCTCGGCTGGCTTGCCCGTCATAGTCGGCCGATCGCGGATCTCGCAGACGACCCGGAGCTGATCAGATCCTGTCTGAACGTAATCAGCCAAAAACTGGACGGAAAGCCCGCAGCGGCTAACACAGTCCTGCGGAAACGGATCGCGTTCGGCGCTTGCTTGGCCTTCGCTGTCGAACGCGGCGACCTGGCAGAGAACCCGCTACCGGCGCTGTCCCGAACGGCGCCGAAGACCAGGGACCAGGTGGACCGAAGGGTGTGTGTAAACCACCATCAAGCCCAACGACTGTTGGAAGTTGGGGTGCGCCCGGTCGCACCAGACCTGGTTGCCTGGTATGGCGGTATGTACTACGGGGCGATGCGTCCTGGTGAGATGCAGGAACTACGTGAGCCGGATCTCGAACTACCCCGGAAACGAGGATGCTGGGGTATAGCGATCCTGGTAGGGAACAACCCGGAGATGTCCGGAGCGTGGACAGACGACGGTGAGCGCACCGCCGGACCCCTAAAACACAGAGCGGCCAAAGAGACACGGGAGGTGCCGCTACATCCGCTGCTTGTCGATCTGTACCACCGTCATCTCGACGAATTCGGCACAGCGACGGACGGGCGGCTGTTCCGCGGAGAACGCGGCGGGCCGGTCACGTCCAACCGGCATCAGGCGGTGTGGCAAAAGGCCCGCCAGCGTGCGCTTACGCCAGCGGAGATCGCCTCCCCGCTTGCCCGGCGTCCGTACGACCTTCGCCACGCCGCCGTCAGTACGTGGCTGAACGCCGGCGTGCCACCGACCCAGATCGCCGAGTGGGCCGGGCACTCGGTAGCCGTACTGCTGCACACCTATGCGAAGTGCATCGTCGGGCAGGACGAGGCGGCTCGCCGGCGGATAGAGGCGGCGCTGCGCCTGAACGACGATCCGCCGGACGAGTCCACGCCCCGTCCACAAACAACCGAGAGCAACGAGGAACAGTGAGAAGTAACGAAGAACAACTACGATCATGACAGACGAGCGGATCACACTGCCTAGCAAGGGAAATCCCGAGAATCTAGCCCCGGAGGAGCTGGCGGGCCATGACCACGCGCTGGATCTGGTTCGTGCCCTCGTAGATCTGAGTGATCTTGGCGTCACGCATCATTCGCTCGAGGGGGAAGTCGCGGGTGTAGCCCGCGCCGCCGAGCAGCTGAACCGCATCGGTGGTGACCGCCATGGCAGTGTCCGAGGCGAAGCACTTCGCCGCCGCCGACACGAACCCGGCATCTGCCTCGCCACGCTCGGCCTTGGCCGCCGCCACGTACACCAGGTGCCGAGCGGCCTCGATCTTCATTCCCATATCGGCGATCATGAACTGGAGGCCCTGGAACTCCGCGATGACCCGCCCGAACTGCCGACGTTCCTTGACGTAGGCGATCGCAATGTCCAGCGCGCCCTGGGCGATGCCCACCGCCTGCGCGCCGATCGTGGGCCGCGTGTGGTCCAACGTCGCCAGGGCGGTCTTCAGGCCGGTACCGGGCTCTCCGATGATCCGGTCGGCCGGGATCGTACAGTCCTCCAGGTGGATCTCCCGGGTCGGTGAGCCCTTGATGCCGAGCTTGCGCTCCGTGGCGCCCACCGAGAAGCCCGGGTCGTCCCGGTGGACGACGAACGCCGAGATGCCACGGGACTTCTTCGCCGCGTGCGGATCGCTCACCGCCATCACGGTGTACCAGGCGGACTCCCCTGCGTTGGTGATCCAGCACTTCGTTCCGTTGAGCACCCAGTGATCACCGTCCAGCCTCGCCCGGGTGCGCATGGATGCGGTGTCCGAACCCGCCTCCCGCTCGGACAACGCATAGGACGCCATCGCCTCGCCCGCGGCGATCGAGGGCAGTACCTGCTTTTTCAGTTCCTCGGACGCGGACAGCAGGATCGGCATGGTCGCCAGCTTGTTCACCGCCGGAATCAGCGACGACGAGGCGCAGACCCGGGCCACCTCCTCGATCACGATGCAGGCGGCGACCGCATCCGCGCCTTCGCCGCCGTATTCCTCCGGGATGTGCACGGCGTGGAAACCCGCCCGGGTCAGCGCGTCGTGTGCCTCGACCGGGAAACGCGCCTGCTCGTCGACATCGGCGGCGGGCGGGGCGATCTCCTTTTCGGCCAGCTGCCGCACGGCGTCCCGCAACGCCTGGTGCTCCTCGCCGAGCTGATACACACCTGTGCCGGTGTTCGCCGGATTCATGCGCCGGCCGGACCGTACTCGTAGAAGCCGCGGCCGTTCTTCTTTCCGAGCAGACCGGCGTCAACCATTCGCATGAGCAACGGGGGTGCCGAGTACAGCGGCTCCTTGAACTCGGCATACAGCGATTCGGCGATCGCGTGTATCGTGTCGAGACCGATCAGGTCGGCCAGCGCCAGCGGGCCCATGGGGTGTGCGCATCCGAGCACCATCCCACTGTCGATGTCGGCCGCCGAGGCGAAACCCGACTCAAGCATTCTGACGGCGGACAGCAGATATGGTACGAGCAGCGCGTTCACCACGAAACCCGCACGGTCCTGGGACCGGATTGCCTTCTTTCCCAGCACGTCACCGACGAAGGCCTCCGCCCTGACCAGGGTCTGCTCATCGGTCAGCAACGACGGCACGAGCTCAACCAGTGCCAAGACGGGCACCGGGTTGAAAAAATGGATCCCGATCACGTGACGCGGCCTGCTGGTCGCCATCCCGAGTTTCATGATGGGAATGGACGACGTGTTGGACGCGAGAATCGCGCCACGATCCTCGACCACCTTGTCGAGATCCTGGAAAACCTCGACCTTCAACCGTTCGTCCTCCGCGACCGCCTCGACCACCAGCTGACGGTCGGCCAACTGGTTGAGGTCCGTGGTGAAGCTCAGACGCTCCAACGCCCGGTCACGATCGTCGGCCGACAGCTTGTTCCGTGACGTCGCACGGTCCAGCGAGCTGACGACCCGGCCACGGCTCGCCGCAACGCGGCCGGTGTCCGCCTCGACGACCGTCACATCGAGACCCGCGCGGACACACACCTCGGCGATTCCCGAGCCCATCAGGCCACCGCCTACCACGCCCACCCTTGTCACGTCGGCTGCCACCTGCGCTGGTACGTCCGCCGCTGGTACGTCAGTCACTGAGCCACCCCTGAAGTCTGAGCCACCCTTGCAGCCCCGGTCTGGTCTGCGCACGGCAACCGACTGCGTCCACGTTCTCCATGGCACCCCGCGCGGGTTCCCGGTGGTGCATGAGGCGGAGTGGTCGGACCTTGCAGCTGAACTGTAGCGGCACCTGGTGCCGTTAGGAAGCAGGGATCCGGAAGAACAGTTCGGTAAGGTCCGGTGACATGGCGGATGCGGCGGATCGGGCACCCAGGCGGCGCAGCGGCCGGACCGCGGCCGGGCGGCGGCAGGTGCGGCGCGCCCTGGTCGGCTCCGCGATGGAGCTGTTCCTCACCAACGGATACGAGGCGACTACCGTCGACCAGATCGCCGAAGCGGCCGGAGTCGGCCGGCGAACCTTCTTCCGGTACTTCGCCGCGAAGGAGGAGGCGATTTTTCCCGACCACGACGAGTGGCTCGACGACATGGCCCGGCTGTTCACCGACGCCAGCCCCACCGAACCTCCGCTGGCCATCGCCTGCGCCGGCGCCCAGCTGGTGCTGGATCGTTACGTCCAGGAGGCTGACATCTCGCTGAAGCGGTTCCAGTTGACCAGGCAGGTGCCGTCACTACGGGATCGCGAAATCGCGAGTACCGACCGTTACGAGCGTGTGGTGGCGCGTTACCTCCAGAACCGCTTCATCAGCGAGGCCCCACACCGCCCGCCCGATGGTCGCCATCCGGACAGCGGCCTGGCCGACAGCGGACTGGCCGACAGCGGACTGCGCAGTGTCGTAGCCGCCGCCGCGGTTGTCGCGGCGCACAACTACGTCCTGCGCAGCTGGCTCAAAAGCGGTGGGACCGACGATGTCTACGAGCGGGCGCGCCATGCTTTCGGATTCGTGCAGCGGGCGTTCGTCCCACCGCCGGTCTCCCACCGTGACGATCGTGGGTCGCTCGTCGCCTGCTTCCACGCGGACGCTTCGTTCGACGAGGTGGTCGGTCAGCTCGGCACTGTGATGCGGCGGATCAGCGACTGACCCGCCGCTCCCGGTAACACGGCACGCCGTGCCATCAGCACGAGTACCGGCAGCGAGGATGCCACGCCCAGTGCCGAGCCCGCTGCCGAGCCCAGTGCCGAGCCCGCTGACGACGCCGGCTGGCATGACGGGGTCACGATGGCGACTTCTTGCCGTTGGCGCTGTCGACGCTGCCGCTGAAGACGCGGGTCAGGTATTCCGTGCGCAGTACACCCCGCCCGGCGGCGCCGATGTAACCGACGTCTTTCGTGAGATAGCCGTCGGGATAGCTGTAAGAGGCCGAGGAGATTTCTCCCGTTCTACTCCACCAGGCCTTGCGTTGGGTCCCACAACGGTCACACTCATGCGTGACATGGTATGCCCTGGCTTCTTTGTCCCACGCTGCGGTGTGCGGTTCCCACCGGTGGCCCATGGTGCGGCACTCGATGAAGCCGGCGGGAAGGTCGTGTGCCCAGTCTTCGACATTCCGTTGCGTTTTCCGCTCTGCCATATCGGGTTTTCCACCTCCGGTAGATACCTGCCACAGCTGCGACTGCCCGGCCTGCCTTGTAACACGCTGCCACCGATCGGAAGATCCGATACTCGAGCATCCGCGCCGTGAGGTCCGTGTCGCACGGCTCCACCCGGCGGGCACACCTTCGATATCACGTTCCGTTATGAAACGGCATCTCAGCCGGCCGCGACGGTCCATAAGTCGCGCGGGAACCCCGCCCCGACACGTGACCAATCGGCCACCGTGGTGGATCCTGGGCCCGCGAGCAGCCGCTGTCGGTCTGACTGTTTCCGATCCTGCTCTCACCTGGTCCACATGATCGCGGAGCATCCTGCCGATGACAGCGAAGGCCATCGGGAAGGAGCGCACGTGATGACGCTCGAGAATCCATCCGCAGCGGCACCGTCGGACGCACATCGACCGACCGTGTCGAATTTCCGATTCGGCCACCGCCGGGGACGTAGGCTGGTCATGCTCGCATCGGCCCTGGTGGTGTTGCGGTTGGTGGAGGCGGTCGTCGCCCTGCTCACGGCAGTTTCGCTGTGGTTCGCACGACTCGACCAGGCTGCACCGGGAGTACACATGGTCCGGCTCGCCGAGGTACGGGTTGACCCCGACACCGCGGCCACGGCTCTTGTGTCAATCTTTGTGGCTGGAGTCGTCGCTGTGGTTCTGTTGCGGATCGGGACGGTAATCACCGGCTTCGCCGGGATCAAAGCCGTCGCGGTCGTCGCGGCGACCGCGATCACCGGCGTGCTCGCCCCTGGGTCCGCGACCACTCGGACCCTGGTCGCCGCGGCCGGCACCGGTATAGTGCTGACGCTCTGGCCGCGGGTGCGGATGGCGGTTCCCCATCTGCTGGACGCCGCCGGAATTCATCAGGTGTCCGGCCGCGCCGCCGAGATCGCGATCATCGCAAAGATGGTCCTACTCGTCGGCGTGGTCGTGCTGCTCGGCTGACCGCCCGGCCGGCTGCTCTCAACCGGCTGCCCGGCGGGTCGCGCGGCCCAGCACCCCAGCGCGCCGGCACGAGTGGAAGATGGCGACCTTCCACTCGTCAGGACTACACCGACCGCTACGGCGATGCCGGTATGCAGCCGGTACCGGTAAATCGGGTCATCCGCGTGGCCGACGTTGCCGACGCTCGGGCCGGTCGCGCTGTGACCGTGTGAAACCGAGCATTCTCACTGGCACGCGACCCGGTCACTTCGACGTGTCGGAATTCCCGCCCCCTGCACGGCGGTGCTGCATTGGGTAAATACGATCACAATGAGATCGGGAGTGGCGGTGCCGCCCGCGAGAATCTCGACGCTCTGACTGTGTCCGAAAAAAGTAACCTTGATTCGTCCGTCGGACGCGGACTGCTGGAAGAGTTTGTAACCGATGCCAGGCAGGGCCTTTCGGTAGAAGTCCGCCGCCGCGGCCGGAGTCACTCCCTTCAGGCTGATCGATGCGTTGGTGGGCTTGCTGTTGGAGAGCGTGTGGGTCGATCCGTCCGGGAACGGAAAGTTCGCCGGGATGATCGATTTGCTGAGCGGGTCAACACTGGCCGTCGCCGTCGCGCTGTCCGTCGGAAACACCGTCGGTGTCGGTGACGACGTCAGATTCAGGTCGGTGGCCAGATCTGTGACCGGGGGCGCCGGGGGCGCCGTTGTCACCGATGCGTCCCGCACGGCGGTTGACGTCGACCCGCCGCACGCTGCGGTCAGGAACGTGAGACACACCGCAGCGCCGACCGCCACCATCCGAAACTGGAACGTTCCGGCCCGGCTCATCCAACCTCCGTCACCCACGCGCGCTCGACGCGTACCCCATTCGGTTCTTATCGCCCCACCCAGCTGCGGTGCTACTTAACCACTGCCGCTCGATGCACCGCCTGGTGGGGGTGGCGCTGCCACCGGCCAGGCACCAGGGCATACCGCCATGACGTCAGCCGGTGAAGGCAGGCCCCGTCGGGGCAGGCCCTACGGCAAGGGGCTGCTCAGCCCAGATCGTCTTTCCGCTACGGGTATGTCGGGTGCCCCAACGCCGGGTGAGCTGGGCAACGAGGAGCAGGCCGCGTCCGCCCTCGTCGAGCACGCGCGCCCGGCGCAGGTGTGGAGCCGTGCTGCTGGCGTCGGAGACCTCACAGATGAGACTGCCGTCGAGGATCAGCCGCAGTTGGAGCGGAGCCTGGGCGTGGCGGATGGCGTTGGTGACCAGTTCGCTGACGACGAGCTCGGTGATGAAGGTGGCTTCCTCCAACCCCCAGACGGCGAGTTGGCGGGATGCCTGGTCGCGGGCACCTGCGACGACAGCCGGATCCGCCGGCAGATCCCACATCGCAACCTGGCTGGCATCGAGGACGTGCGTCCGGGCGACCAACAGGGCGACGTCATCGCTGGGACAGTCCGGGAGCATGGCTGCAAGCAGCGTGTCACAGAGGGTTTCCAGTGACAGTGCTGGATGGGCCAGAGCGTGTCGCAACGTGCTCAGACCCGCGTCCGTGTCGCGGTCACGGGTTTCAAGAAGTCCGTCGGTATAGAGGACGAGCACGCTTCCTTCGGGCAGATCGAACTCGGCGGCCTCGAAGGGCAGACCGCCCACGCCCAGCGGGGGGCCGGCCGGCAGGTCGAGGAAGTCGACAGTACCGTCCGGGGTCACAAGGGCGGGCAGGGCGTGACCGGCCCTGGCAAGCGAACAGCGATGTGACACCGGGTCGTATACTGCATACAAACAGGTAGCGGCGATGGCGCCAGCGTCCTCGTCGCCAACGTCGCCAACGTCGCCAACGTCGCCAACGTCGCCGTCGGTGGGCACCGGGCCTTCCTCGGCGGCCAGCCGGGTGACCACGTCGTCGAGGCGGGTGAGCAGCTCCTCGGGGGCAAGATCGACATCGGCGAGGGTCCGCACCGCGGTGCGGAGCCGACCCATGGTCGCGGCGGCGTGGACTCCGTGACCCACAACGTCCCCTATGACCAGCGCAACGCGGGTTCCGGACAGCGGGATCACGTCATACCAGCCTCCCCCTACCCCCATGTCGGTACCGGCCGGCAGGTACCGGGATGCGACATCCACCGCCGTCTGCGCGGGCAGTCGCTGCGGAAGGAGGCTGCGCTGCAGCGTGAGCGCGGTCGCACGTTCACGGGTATAGCGACGGGCATTGTCGATGGCCACTGCCGCCCTGGTGGCAAGTTCATCGGCAAGGATGAGATCATCCTGCTCGAACGGTTGCGCCCGCCGGTGACGAGCAACGGTGACCACGCCCACAGTGGTACCACGGGCACGCAACGGCACGTACATCACCGAATGGAACCCGCACCGGCGGACCGCGGCGGTCCGGTTGGCATCCGCGGCGATCCAGGCAGCCAGCTCGGGGTCGGAGATGTGGTACAGCGCGGACCGGCCGGCCGCCAGGGTGCGGGCAGGAGGCGAGTAGTCCGGATAGATCTCCACCTGCCCCGGCTCGACCACGATGTCGGGACAGCCATCAATGACTGACAGGTGCGCGGCACGGCGCAGCCTGACCGGGCCGTGCAGCGGACCGGCAACCGGTTCGTGCCCCTGGTACACCGACTCGAGCAGGTCGACGCTGACCCAGTCGGCGAGGCCGGGAACGGCCACCTCCGCCAGTTCCTGCGCGGTGCGGGCCACGTCCAGCGTGCTGCCGATACGGGTACTCGCCTCGTTCAACAAGGCCAGCCGCTGTTGGGCCACATGCTGTTCGCTGACATCGAATGCCGCGCTGTACACGCCTCGGATCCGCCCGCCCCGATCCTTGACCGGCGACATACTGATGGCCAACGTCCGGCTCTCGGAGTCGATGAGAACGGGACCGACAACCGTGACGTGCACCGGTTGGCCCGTCTGTACCACCTGGCGAAGCTGCTCGGCCACCTGGCGAAGCTGCTCGGTAACCATGGCCAGACCGGGCAGGGCCGGCAGCAACTCGTCCAGGTATCGTCCGCGCTCGTCCGCTTGGTGCAGGCCGAGCTGTCGGCGCGCTGCGGCGTTCATCCGGCGGATCCGCAGGTCTACGTCGTAGAGCGCCAGATAGAGCGGGGACTGCTCGAACGCCCAGTCCAGCAGCGGCCAGTCATCGTCCCTGCTCCGCCCAGCTGGATCGGAGAAATCACCGATCCGGTCGCCAGAGGTGACGGCATGCACATCATCGGACTCGCCCACATCCCGGTCCTGCCCAACGAGTTCCCGCATGAACCGGCCGGTCGGGCACTACCGGCGGGACCCTAATCTGTTCGCTATCCGTAGTCGGGCTGTCGGCGACGCGGACCTCCCGCAGATCGTCAACGGCCCGGAAAACCCGGCAGCCAGGCGATGGCTAAGCGCCCATGCTCAGGCCGCCGTCGACGGTGACCACCGACCCGGTGACGTAACCGGCGTTGTCGTCCAGGAGAAAGCGCACGGCGTGCGCGAGCTCGAAGGGATCACCGCGCCGGCCCAACGGGATCATCGCGCGGATCGCGTCCTGCGCGGCCGGAGCCATCGCGTTGGTCATGTCCGTCTCGAAGACGCCGGGAACAACGAGGTTGACGGTGACCCCCTTACGGGCCACCGCCCGGGCGAGCGAACGCGTCATCCCCAGTAGACCCGCCTTGGCGGCCCCGTAACCAACCTCGACCGGGCTACCCATGGCCGCGGTCACCGACCCCACGTTCACGATGCGCCCGAAGCGGCGTTCGACCATCGGGGCGAGTGCGGCGCGGGCGAGATACCACGGGCCGGACAGGTTCACGCGCAGGGCGCGGTCCCAGTCCTCGTCGGTCATCCGAAAGGCGCTGTTCTCGACCAGCAGCCCGGCGTTGTTCACGAGGTGGTCGACGCGGCCGTGCTCGGCGAGCACCTCGTCGACCAGCTTCCGGCAGAAGTCCGGGTCGCCGACGTCCCCGGCGTGCACGCTGACTGAACCACCCCGGTCAGCCAGGCGCCCGCGCAGCGCATCCGCACGCGCATGGTTACCGGCGTAGACGGCCGCTACGTGGGCCCCCTCGGTGGCGAGCACCTCCGTGATCGCGGCACCGATGCCACGCGTGCCACCTGTGACGATCGCGACCCTGCCGTCCACGGTTCTTCCTCGCTTCGCTCGACGTATGATAAGAGACGTAATATTTTTAATCAAATTATTATACCTAATAGTGGGTGCCCGGTGGAAGGGTTGCGCATTGCCACCGTGAGCGTGTTGGCTGATCCTCATGAGTGCGGCAGGTGCCCCGGTCGGTCGACGCGTCATCATCGGCATGCTTGCCGCTGGCGCGGTCGGTGTGGCGACCGGTGCCGGGATCCAGGGTCGGCTTGAGGACATCCTCGCGCCGATACAGAACGGTGATCCGACCGGGCTGACGAGCCTGCTCCCGGATGCGGGCGGCTTCCGTTTCTACTCGGTGACCGCCAGCGTGCCGACCCGTACCGCGGCGGACTACCGCCTGCGTGTCACCGGCATGGTGGGCCGATCCGCGATGTTCACCCTCGACCAGCTCCACGCGATGACGCAGACCGCGCTCACCCGGGACTTCCAGTGCGTCACCGGTTGGCGGGTGGCGGCCGTGCCCTGGTCCGGCGTCACGCTGGCGGACCTCCTCGACGCGGTGCAGATCCAGCCGGGTGCACAGGCGGTGACAATCCGGTCGTTTGACGGCGTCTACACTGAAAGCCTCACCCTCGACCAGGCGCGACGGCCCGACGTCCTGATCGCCCTGAATATGCTCGGAGCTCCGGTCACGCATGAACACGGTGGTCCGGTCCGGCTGTATGTGGCACCGATGTACGGATACAAATCACTGAAATGGCTCAGTGAAATCGAGGTCACCGATCGTGTCCAACCCGGCTACTGGGAACAGGATGGCTACGACGTCGACGCCTGGGTCGGGCACTCCAACGGACGCGACGATGACGCAACCAGTTGAGCTCCTGCGCCGCTTCACCCGAACGCAACGCTGGGTCCACCGGAGCACCGCGGCCCTGATGGGCCTGTGCATCGCCACCGCGGCCATGCTCTACCTCGGGCCGCTGTCGGTTCTGGTGGGCCGGCGCCACCTGGTGGCGGCGGTGCACGTCTATGCCGGGATCGCGCTGCCGGTGCCGATGCTGGCCGGCGTCGTGTCGGCCGCCTACCGCCATGACCTGGGCCTGCTCAACCGCTTCACCGCCACGGACTGGGCCTGGCTGCGCAGCCGGGAGCGTCGCGCCGGCCGGATCCCGATCGGCAAGTTCAACCCCGGTCAGAAGCTCAACGCCGCGTTCGTCGCCGGTTCGATCCTGGTCATGCTCGGCACCGGGTTGCTCATGCGCTACGCCAACGCCTGGCCGGTACGCTGGCGCACCGGCGCCACCTTCGTCCACGACTGGCTGGCCTATGCCGTGGTCGCCGTCATCGCCGGCCACCTCTGGTTCGCCAGCCGGGACCCGGTTGCCCGCCTGGGCATGCGCACCGGTCTGGTACCCCGGTACTGGGCCCGCCGGGAGCACCCGGCCTGGGAAGCAGCCTCGTCCAGCGATCACTGATCGCTCCCGGCCGGCCGGGAACCGTGCCAACGCCGGCCGGGAACCGCACAGCGGGTCAGGCCAGCAGTACCCGCGGATCGTCGCTACCGCACGCGCATCGGCCGGTCCGTATCGTGCCGCCCACCCCGAGGGGAACGTCGGACAGGCCGCCCGGGCGCCCGTCGGCACCGGAGCACCGAAGCTGCCCGTCGACGGCACGCAGCGACCAGCGCTCCGCGTCGACATGCCCGCCGGCACGCTCCGGACATTCGACCGCCACCGTCGGCCCGATCGGCGCGAACAGCACCGGGTCCAGGTCGGCGCCACGCAGGATCGGGGCGGCATCCGGACGGGCGAACAGGTGCGGCACCGATGCCAGCACATCGAGACTGGCCGTGGCCGCGAGCGCTTCGGCGGTTTCGCGGCCGAGCCCGAACACCGCCGCCAGCGGCACCCGCCGGGCGAAGGTCGCCACCCGGCGAGCGTCCCAGCTGTAGGACTCGGCGAGCGCGAAGACAACCCCAAGATCACGTAGCGCCTGTGCAAAGCCGCCGGTCCAGATCCCCTCGCAGGATACCGACGTGATCAGGACGCTGTCACCGGGCGCGAAGCCCCAGGCGGTGAGTGCAGCGCGGTGCCATGCCCCGGCCCGCTTACGATCATCCCAGGTGATCGTGAAGTCGTGGTGCCGCCCGGCCACGGTGAAGCGGCCGATGCCGGCGATCTCGGCGCGCGGAAGCTCTCGCGCCCGTTCCACGATCGACGCGCGGCTCACGCCTTCACCAACCGGGGGAACTTCGCGACGCTGGCGGACCGGCTGAGGATCTCGCCCGCGGGCACCAGTTCCACCTCCGGAGTGACACCCACCTTGGTAGCCACCACATCGCGTGCCCGCACCAGCAGGTCGGCGAGATCACCGGTGAGCTCGGGCGTATAGCCGACCCGCAGCCGCAGCGAGTCGACGACCCGGGTCGGTCGGATGATCTGGAAGATCCCGTCCGCCGTCTCCGGCAGGGTCTCCAGGGCGTCCCAGACGTCCTGGACGCCGACCAGGGTAGCGCCCACAACCGTCTCGTCGCCCTTGCGACCGACCGGCCACTGCCGCGCATGGGTGCGTCCGCAGCCACAGGCGGTACGGGTCAGCCGCACCAGATCACCCGACCGGAAGCGGATGAACGGTGCGGTGATGTTGTCAAGGTCGGTCGCGACCAGCTCCCCGAGGGCGCCGTCGGCGACGGCGGCGGCCCCGGACGGGTCAAGATGCTCGGCGAGCACCATGTCCTCCCACAGGTGGTAACCATCGTGCTCGGAGCACTCCCACGCCGTGCCGGTGTCCCCGGCGCTGGTGTAAAGGAAAAGGTTCACGCCCCACTCGTCGCGGACCTTTGCCGTCAGCGTGCGGCCCAGCGGCATCCCGGCAAAACTGGCCGCCTTCAGCGGCGCCAGTGCCTCCCGCACGTCCCGGACGTCGGCAAGCCGCTCGATCTCGACGACCATCGGGTAGAGCAGCTGGACGTATGCCGGCCGGTACTGCTCGATGGCGTCCAGGACGTCCCCCCACTGGCCGATCCACGTGTCGATGTAGAGCGGCACGAGGCCGAGCAGCTGAAACAGCGAGTCCCAGAAGCCCCGGAAGGTACCGGGCGGCACCACGACCGTGTCCCCCGGCCGTACGCCCAGCTCCCACAGATCGCGCGCGGTGCCCGTGACAAGGGGATGGGCGCTGTCCCACCGCTCCGGGAAGAACTCGGGCTCGGAGGTCGTCCCGGACGTCGACGTCAGCGAGGTGAGTTCCTTGCGGTCGACACAGAGCAGCCCGGCGAACGGGTCGCCGCTGCGCTCACGGAAGCCCTGGATGTCCTGTTTGTCGATAAACGGGATGCGCTCGCGGAAGTCGTCCAACGAGCGGACCTGGCGCGGGTGGACACCGGCCGCATCCCAGCGCTCACGGTAGAACGGCGATCGTTCGTACGCGTACTCCACCAGCTCGACGACCCGCTGCTCCTGTAACGCTTCGAGCTCCGCCCGCGGCATCGTCTCCGCCGTGGGCTGGTAGTAGCGATCATCCGACCGGGCATCCGACACCGCCGCGCCTCCCCATTGTACAAGCCGAGGTGAATATAGCATAAGACGTTTAATGAGAAACATGATTATTACGACACAGCCCGACCCGGCCGACCGGTGCGGGCTTCGCCGAGCCGGAGGCGATCGGCTGAAACAGAAATATTAGCTCTATGATTGGACTAGATCTACCATATCGCCCGCGAGGATGGAGAGCACCGTCGTGAACGAAACGATCAGCGGCAGGACCCGGGCCAGCTCGGTGGGACCGCACCGGGTGGACACCTGATGTCCGCGGTACCGGTCGGCACCTGGCCGACGCTCGCCGAACTCCTCGCCGAACACGGCCGCTCGCGTCCGGGCCACACCGCCACCGTGTGTGGGGAACACCGGGTGACCTACGCCGACCTCGACGATCGAGTCGCCCGGCTCGCCGGCGCACTCCACAGCGCAGGTGTCACACGTGGCTCGCGGGTGCTGTGGCTCGGGCAGACCTGCCACCGGGCGCTCGAACTGGTCCTGGCGGGCGCACGGCTCGGCGCCATGCTCTGCCCGGTGAACTGGCGGCATTCCGCCGAGGAGATGGCGTTCGTCATCGACGACCTGCGGCCGACCGTCATCGTCTGGCAGGACACCGAAATCGGGCCGACCGTCGGGGAGGCGCGCAAGCGGGCCACGCACACCGCGCTCTGGCTGCGCCACGACACCAACGGGTCCCAGAGCGGGCCCGACAGCGATGAGCCCGACAGCGACGGACCCGACACGTACGAGGGCTTCCTGGCCGCGGGCAACGCGGCGCTGCCGCCCGCGGATCCCGATCCGCACGCCCCCGTGCTCGTCATCTACACGGCCGCGCACGGGGGTCGGCCCGCCGGGTCGATGCTCACCTCGGCGAACCTGGTCGCGCAGGCCAGCGTCATCGGTGCCCTCTTCTACGCGGATGGCGACCAGATCTTCCTCAATTCCGGTCCGCTGTTCCACATCGGCACCTTCCAGCACACCGCGACGACCTTCGTCTGGGGCGGCACCAACGTCTTCGTCCGCCGCAGCGACCCCGAGGAGCTGTGCCGACTCATCGAAGACGAGCGGTGCACCTCGGCGTTCCTGATGCCGCCGCAGGTCGCAGCGCTCGTCGAGACCAACCGTGACCGACGTTTCGACCTGCGTTCCCTGCGCAGCCCGCTGACGATGATTGCGGGCTGGGCGGACATGGTCACCCCCGACGGCAGTCCCTGGGGCCGCCACATGGGTGGATTCGGTCAGACCGAAATGACCGGCTTCTGCCTCTACGCCGCTCTCGGGCACGAGGAGTGGAGCCCGACCGTCGGACGTCCTGTCCCGTTCGCCCGGATCACGATCGTCGGGCCGGAGGGCACCGAGGTCCCCGACGGTGAGGTCGGAGAGATCGTCGTCCGTGGCGCGCTGGTCCACGCGGGCTACTGGGACAGACCGCAGGACAACGCGCACCGGACCCGAACCGGTGGCTGGCACACCACCGATCTGGGACGGCGGCTGCCCGACGGCCGCATCTCCTTCGTCGGCACCGCGACACGGATGATCAAATCGGCGGCGGAGAACATCTACCCGGCTGAGGTCGAAGCCTGCCTCGAACGTCACCCGGCAGTCCGGGAGGCCGCCGTCATCGGCGTCCCGGATGACCGCTGGGTACAGTCCGTCAAGGCGGTGGTCGTCCTGCGCGACGGCGCGAACGCCACCGACACCGAGCTGATCGAACACTGTCGGGCCCAGATCGCGTCGTTCAAGAAGCCTCGGACGGTCGTCTTCGTCGACGCCCTGCCACGCGTCAACGGGGCCAAGGACTACGACACGATCGACACCGACCACGGCGGCGGCAACTACCCGGGCGGCTTGACCTCGCACGGGCACTGACCACCGATACCCGGGCGGCTCGACCTCGCACGGGCACCGACCACCGACCGACCGGCACCGACAACGCCGACCACGGCCGCACCGAGCAGGTAGCCACCAGGCCGGGCGATGTTGTCGGTGACCGCGAGGTCGGTGAACAGCGCCATGTAGAGGATGTAGGGCGCGGCGGCGACGGCCAGCCACTCCAGCCGGCCCGCCAGCACGGCGAGCACCACGAGCAGCAGGCCATACCAGGGCTGTACCGGGGTTGCGACCAGGAAGGCCGTCCCGAACAGCCACAGTGCGCCACGTTCGACGCCGACCCGGTCCGGACCGGACCGCCATATCACGATCATGACCGCGGCCAGCACGACCCCCGCGACGGCCTTGGCCGATGTGCCGGTCAGACCGATCAGACCCAGCAGGAGGAACCGGCCGCCGTCCTGGTAACCCTCGACCGACAGGTACTGCGGTAAGAAGCCGAGGACGTCGGTGCCCACCACGGCGACGTGGGGCAGGTAGGACAGGACGACCACACCGACCGCCGAGGTGAGCACCACCAGACGGTGGCGCCGCGCCGCGGCCGGCAGCAGCAGCGCCGGGTACAGCTTCACCGCCACGGCGACCCCCAGCAGGGCGCCGGCCGCGGCGGCGCGTCGCGCCGAGGGCCGCCACGGTGAACCGCCCGGGTCACCGATGCGCGGTGACAGCAGCGCCAGTCCACCCACAGCGGCCAGCGCCGCCACCACGTCGACATGCGCGTCGATGCCGATGTCCAGACCGGCCAGCGGCGTCCAGGCATAGGCCGCGGCAAGCCGGGGATCGCGGCCCGATGCCGCCAGCGTCCGCATCAGCAGCACGGTCAGCGCCAGTGACGCCAGCGCCGCATAGAACTGGACCTTGTGCTCGCGCGGCGGACCGGGCAGGTAGTGCACGACGGTGAAGTACGCCTGGGCGACCGGCGGGTAGATCGTGTGTGCCCGCGGGTAGTTGAGCCGCGTGCATCCCGGGCCCCGCCCGATCGCGGCGCAGCCGCCATCGTCAGGCCACAGCCAGGCATCGTGCAGGTGGGCCAGCTCCGGCGAGTCCGTCGCGTACCGGTACGGGTCGATCCCGGACGCCTGCACCCGGCCGTCCCAGACGTAGCGGTAGAGGTCGTCACTCATCCGCGGCCCGGATGTGATCGCAAGGACGTGCACCGCGACGGCGCCGGCCAGCAGCAGGCCCGCGGCCACCCGCCGGGGCGCCACGCGGACCAGCAGCACCACCCCGAGCGCGGCCGCCGCCCACCAGCCGAGGGTCAGGTACAGCACGGGTGCCCGGCCCGGCAGCGGGCCCGGCTGGGCGATGACCGCGTATTCCAGGCCGAGCACGCCGACCAGCGCCGCCGATGCCGTGACCATCGCCCACCGGGAACGTGGTCGGCCCACGCCGGGTTGCAGGTGTGGCCGGGCCGTGGCGTTCGTGGTCAGATCCGTGGTCAGATCCGCGCTCATGTCCACCTGCCGGCGGTGGACACCAGCCGGCCGAAATGCCGACCGGAGCACTGCCACGTCTCGCCGACGCGCAGGTTCGCGGTTGCGGCGAGCGGCCCCATCCCGTTGACGCTGACGCCCGCCCAGCGAAACGGCGCGCTGACCATGCCGCCGGCTTCCAACCGCGTCCAGTACGCCCCGCTCGGGGTGCCCGGCGGGTCGAGCTCGACCAGAACCGAGCCCCCCGGTGCCAACAACCGCGCGACGCGCGCCAGCAGGCGTCGCGGCTGCCCGCCGATCCCGATGTTGCCGTCGATCAGCAGCACCTCACGCCAGCGCCCCTCCCCCGGCAGTGGGCCGAAGACGTCCCGGCACAACGCCGAGGCACCGGTCCGCCGTGCCAACGCGACGGCGAACGGCGCCACGTCGATGCCGAGCGCGGGAACCCCGCGTGCGGCCAGGCCGGCGGTCAGGCGCCCCGGCCCACAGCCGACGTCCAGCGTCGGCCCGGTGCACCGGACCAGGATCAGCTCGTCCGCCGGGGCGGGAGCGCCCAGCCACGTGGCGACCGGCAACCGCCTGCGCCCACGGCGGCCCGTCGCCCACAGGGTGGGCTCCGACGAACGCAATGCGCTCTCGTAGACGGTGGCCGGGCGCAGGCCGACCGACCGGGCACTCACCGGGACACCCCCACACGTGCCCGTGCCCGTGCCGCGGCGGCGAACCGCCCGGCGGGTGCCAGGCTGGCAACCGGCTCCACGTCGGCGGCGGTGTCGACGTCACGAAGCGCCGGCAGCTCGGCCACGGTGAGGTTCGCCGCGCGCAGCCGGGCGTGCTGGAGCGCCCCGGTCCGCGCCGTCGAGGTGGGGATGCCACGCACGACGCAACCGTCGGCGTGGCGCAGCCCAAGGGCCCACCAGCCGCCGTCGAGCGCCCGGCCGAACACGGCGTCGGCCTGCTCCAACGCCTGGCATGCCGCGACGAGCACACCTGCGCTGACCTGTGGCGTGTCCATCCCGATCAGAAGGGCCGGCTCGCCCGACGCGGTGTCGAAGGCGGCGGCGAGGCGTTCGTCGAACGGTCCGTCGACCTGGTCGATCACTGGCACGTCCGGCGGCAGCCAGGCGCCGGGCCTGCCCTCGAGCACGACCAGCGGCCGGGCGCCGTGGCGCCGACATGCCTCGACGACGGTGTCCAGGGTGTCGGCGAGCGCGGCCGCGGCCAACGCGGCTGCCTCGGCCGGACTGTACGGGGGGGTGAGCCGGGTCTTGACCTTCCCGGGCACCGGTTCCTTGGCGATGACCAGCAGCCTCATGCCATCCGTCCCAGCACCGCGGACATGTCCCGGATGGTGCGGACCGTGCCCAGCGCGGTTCCGGTGACCTTGGACCGGCCGCGGCGGGGCAGATAGCCGACGTCGAGCTCGACGATGCGCCACTGCGCCGCAGCCGCGAGCGCGATGAGCTCAAGCGGGTAGCCGAACCGTCGGTCGGTGACACCGAGCGCGAGCAGGTCCTCCCGGCGGGCTGCCCGCATCGGGCCGATGTCGCGGACCGGCACCCGGGCGCGCCGGCGAAGTTCCCGGGCGACCACCGCGTTACCGGCCCGGGCATGCAACGGCCACGCGCGGGCCACCGTCGGCCGGCGCCGGCCGAGCACGAGATCGGCGCTGCCGGCGTCGATCGGCCCGACCAGACGCGGCAGGTCCCTCGGGTCGAGGGAGGCGTCCGCGTCGCAGACACAGACGACCGGTGCCGTGGCCGCGAGCAGACCGGCGTGCACCGCCGAGCCGTAGCCGCGTTCGGGCACATGCACCACGTGCGCGCCCAACTCCCGGGCGATGGTCGGCGAGCCGTCGGTGGACCCGTTGTCCGCCACGATCGGCCGGTAGCCGGCGGGCATGCGCGCCAGCACCCAGGGCAGGGCGGCGGCTTCGTCCAGACAGGGCAGGACGACATCCACCACAACATCCACAGCAACACCATCGTCGACGACGTTGCCGCCGCTGACCTGACTTTCAGTAACCATGGTCGGCAGCTTAGTCACCGATTGTGGCCGAATCTCTTACAGAACACGGAACATCGACCGCGAACTGTCCGGAGTGTGCGCCCTGGGCCGCGCAGATCTTACGAATCGGGGACGGCCCGGCTACCACGGTGCCAGCGGGCCGGGGCGCGAACTACCGTGAGCGGGTGGTGTGCGTACTGCTCATCGAGGACGATCCGACCGTCGCCGACGTCGTCGACCGTTATCTGTCGCATGCCGGCTTCGATGTCGACCGGGCCGCGGACGGACCGTCCGCGCTTGCCGCGGCGGCCGATCGGCCGCCGGACCTGGTGGTGCTGGACCTCATGCTGCCCGGTATCGGTGGGCTGGAGGTGTGCCGGCGCCTGCGGGAACACCGGCAGGTCCCGGTCGTCATGCTGACCGCACTGGGCGAGGAGTCCGACCGCATCGCCGGGCTGGAGACCGGCGCCGACGACTATGTCACCAAACCCTTCTCACCGCGTGAACTCGTGCTGCGGGTCCAGTCGGTGTTGCGGCGCACGCTGGAGCCGCCGCCGGCGGGCCGCGGCGTGCTGCGAACCGGACGTCTCGTCGTCGACGTCGCCGCGCGCACGGCTACCCGCGACGGCGAGCCACTCGCGTTGACCGTCCGGGAATTCGACCTGCTCGCCTTCCTCCTGGCGCACCCGGGCGAGGCGTTCTCCCGGCCGGCACTGCTCGAACAGGTGTGGGGCTGGACCTTCGGCGACCCCTCGACGGTGACCGTCCACATCCGACGGCTGCGGGAGAAGGTCGAGGACGACCCGACCGCGCCGCAGGTGCTGGTGACCGTCTGGGGCGTCGGGTACCGGTGCGAAGCGGGCCGCGTCCGCGCAGTGGACCTGGCATGACGGCGTTTCTGGAGATCGCCGGGATCGCGCTGGGCTGCTCGCTGGCCGCGCCGTTGCTGGCGTTGCCCCTGTTGCGGCTGCGGGTGCTGTGGCGCGCATCGGTGCGGATCTGGGGCGCGGCGGTGGTCGTCGTCGGAGTCGGCGCGATGGCGGCCGGTGTCGCCGGAACCGCGGAGGCGATGTTCCTCTCCAACCACGATCTCGATGTCGTGCTCATCGTGCTCGCCGTGTCCGCGGTGGCCGCGACCACAACGACGCTCTGGCTCGGACGCCCGGTGGCCCGGGCATCGGTGACCCTCACCGATGCGGCCGGCCACCTTGGTGAGGACGGTTACCGACCGTCGTGGGCGACGCCGCCGACGGCAGAGCTCGCGGCGATCGCCCGTGCGCTGGACGACACCCACGTCCGGCTGGTCGCGGCCCGGGAACGGGAGCGGGCGCTGGAAGCCAGCCGGCGCGAGCTGGTCGCGTGGGTCAGCCACGACCTGCGCACGCCGATCGCCGGCATCCGCGCCACCGCCGAGGCCCTCGACGACGGGGTGGTCACCGACGCCGCCACCGTGGCCCGCTACCACCGCACCATGGTGCGCGCCTGTGAACGCCTCACCACGATGGTCGACGACCTGTTCGAGCTGTCCCGGCTCCACGCCGGGACCCTTGAGCTGACGTTGGAGCGCGTCGCGCTCAGTGATGTCATCTCCGATGCCGTCGCCGCCGCGGATCCGCTCGCCCGCGCCAAGGGCGTCCTGCTCCACGGCCACGCCGACAACACCGCCAAGGTCGAGGTCGATGTGGCTGAGGTGGGCAGGGTCCTGACCAACCTGCTGGTGAACGCCATCCGACACACGCCGAGCGACGGTACGGTCGCGGTGACCGGTCAGGTGTCCGACCGGCGCGCCGTGCTCGCGGTCGCGGACAGTTGCGGCGGGATTCCCGATGCCGACCTGGGCAGACTGTTCGAGACCGGCTACCGGGGTGAGACAGCGCGCACGCCACGCGGGCTCGCTGCCGAAGCCGGCACCGCCCACGACACCCGGCACGACACCCCGCACGACAGCCCGCAGCATGGGCGCGAGGTGCGCACCGACCAGGGCAGCCGGTTTGGCCAGGGCAGCCGGTCCGGCCTCGGGCTGGCGATCGTGCGCGGCATCGTCGAAGCACACGGCGGCGACGTGACCGTACACAACATCGCCGGCGGCTGCCGGTTCGTCGTGGCGCTCCCGCTCACCGCGTGATGTTTTCCCGGCTCGTAAGGATTCAACGCCCGGAACGGCTATACCGTCGCCGTTGTGCGGATCCTCGTCACCGGCGGCGCCGGGTTCATCGGCTCTCACCTCGTCCAAGCCCTGGTACAGGCCGGTGAACACGTCCGGGTGCTCGACGCGCTGCACCCGGCGATCCACCGAGGACGCCCGCTTCCGACCGATGGTGTCGATCTTGTCGTCGGCGACGTGCGGGATGCCGACACGGTGGACGCCGCGCTCGACGGGGTGGACGCCGTGTGCCACCTGGCCGCCATGGTCGGCCAGGGCGTCGACCTCGGGGACCTGCCGGCCTACACCTCGCACAACGACCTCGGTACCGCGGTGGTACTGGCTGCGATGGCCAGCCGCGGTGTGCGCCGGCTGGTCCTGGCGAGCTCGATGGTCGTCTACGGCGAAGGTGCCTACCGCTGCGCCGCCGACGGGCCGGTACGACCCGCTCCCCGCCATGACCTGGATCTCAGAGCCGGACGGTACGAGCCGCCCTGCCCCAGTTGCGGCCAGCCGCTGGAGCCGACCCTGGTCGGCGAGGATGCCCGGCTGGAGCCGCGAAGTGTGTACGCGGCCACCAAGGTCGCGCAGGAACACCTCGCCGCGGCGTGGGCGGTCGGCACCGGCGCACAGGCCATCGCGCTGCGCTACCACAACGTCTACGGCCCCCGGATGCCCCGCGACACCCCCTATGCGGGCGTCGCGTCCATCTTCCGCAGTGCGCTCGAGCGGGGCGCCGCGCCCGAGGTCTTCGAGGACGGCCGACAGCTGCGTGACTTCGTCCACGTGCATGACGTGGCCCGGGCGAACGTCCTTGCGCTGGCGCCGGGTGCAGCCACACCGGGCCGGCTGCGGGCCTTCAACATCGGAAGTGGACAGCCCCACACGATCGGCGAGATGGCCGGCGCCCTGGCCCGGGCACACGGCGGCCCGCAACCCGTCGTCACCGGATTGTATCGCGCCGGTGACGTCCGGCACGTGACCGCTTCGTCGGCGCTGGCCCGCGACGCTCTGGGCTATCAGCCGACGGTCGATTTCGACGAAGGTGTGGCAGCCTTCGCCCACGCCCCCCTGCGCGGCTGACCGCTACCCGAGCATCCCTTCGCCCCGGCCCCGCGAGGGCGCGTCCCCTGTTGCTGGTCGCTCTGTGGGAACGATGTGAATCTGGTGTTGTGGCAGGAGCATCAGATTCACATCGTTAAGAGCACCCGGCAACAGGGGCGTGGATCAAGAAGCGGGTCCGAAGGCGAGGGGCTCGGGCCGTCCGGGTCAGACCTCGGCGACCGCCTGCGCGAACTGGGCCCGGTACAGTCGCGCATAAGCGCCGTCGGCCGTGAGCAGCTCGGCGTGACTGCCCTGTTCGACGATCGCGCCGTTCTCCATCACCAGGATGGTGTGCGCGTCCCGGATCGTGGACAGCCGGTGCGCGATCACGAACGCCGTCCGCCCCGCCCGCAGGGTCGACATGGCCTGCTGGATCAGTACCTCGGTGCGGGTGTCCACCGAGCTGGTGGCCTCGTCCAGGACCAGGATCAGCGGCTCCGCGAGGAACGCCCGGGCGATGGTGATCAGCTGCTTCTCCCCGCCGCTGACACCGGCGCCCTCGTCGTCGAGCACGGTGTCATAGCCGGCCGGCAGGGTGTGCACGAACCGGTCGACGTGCGCGGCAGTCGCGGCGGCCACGATCTGCTCCCGGGTGGCACCCTCGGCGCCGTAGGCGATGTTCTCCGCGATGGTGCCGCCGAACAGCCAGGTGTCCTGCAGCACCATGCCGATGCTTGCCCGCAGTTCCTCCCGTGACATCGCGGCGATGTCGACCCCGTCCAAGGTGATCCGACCGCCGGTGAGGTCGTAGAACCGCATCAGCAGGTTGATCAGGGTGGTCTTGCCGGCACCGGTCGGGCCGACGATCGCGACGGTGTGACCGGGTTCCGCGGTCAGCGACAGATCCTCGATCAGCGGCTGGTCCGGCTCGTAACGGAACATGACGTGCTCGAAGGTGACGCGGCCATGCAGCCGGTCCGGGTGCGCGGCCGTGGCCGGGTCGGGTTTCTGCTCGGCTGCGTCAAGCAGGTCGAACACCCGCTCCGCGGAGGCCACCCCGGACTGCACCAGGTTCGCCATACTCGCGACCTGGGACAGCGGCTGACTGAACTGCCGGGAGTACTGGACGAACGCCTGTACATCACCGATCGACAGCGCGCCGGAGGCGACCCGCAGCCCACCGACGACCGCCACCAGCACGTAGTTGAGGTTCCCGATGAACATCATCGCCGGTTGCATGAGCCCGGAGATGGACTGGGCGCGCCAGCTGGCGGTAAAGAGCCGCTCGTTGTGGTCACGGAAGAGCTGCGCGGACTCCTCCTGCCGGCCGAAAGCCCGAACCAGTGCGTGCCCGGTGTACATCTCCTCGATGTGCGCGTTGAGCCGACCAGTGATCTTCCACTGGGCGACGAACTGCGGCTTCGCGAACTTCCCGATCCGCGCTGCGATTATGATCGATATTGGCACCGTGACCAGCGCGATCAACGCCAGAATCCAGGAGATCCAGAGCATCATCGACAGCACGCCGACGATGGTCAGCAGCGATACGATGACCTGCGACAGGCTCTGCTGCAGGCTCTGCCCGAGGTTGTCGATGTCGTTGGTGACCCGGCTGAGCACCTCACCCCGCGTCTGGTGATCGAAGTAGCGCAACGGCAGCCGGGAGATCTTAAGCTGCACATCCCCGCGTAGCCCGCCGAGTACCCGCTGCAGGGCCACATTCACCAGCCGGGCCTGCACGACGCCGCACAGCCCCGCCAGCGCGTAGACGACGAGCACCCACATCAGCACGGAGCCGATCGCTGCGAAGTCCATCCCATGACCGGGCGTGACGTCGAGCGAGGAGAGCAGGTCAGCCTGGGTTCCGTGGCCGGTGGCGCGCAGCTGCGCGACGGCCTGCGCCTTGGACGTGCCGGCCGGCAGCCGCCGGCTGAAGATCCCGGCGAACACCAGGTCGGTGGCATGCCCGAGCAACCGTGGGCCGAGCACAGTGAACCCGACGCTCACCGTCGCCAGCCCGATGGCCACGACGAACAGGTGGCCCTGCGGACGCAGCAGACCGAGCAGCCGGTGGCCCGACCCGGAGAAGTCCATCGACTTCTCCGCCGGGCCCTGACCCATGAAGAAACGACCCGGACCAGCCATGGGCGCCGGACCTCGACGCGCTGCCTGACCCGGTGCCGGTGCCTGGCCCGGTACCCCTGCCGGGCCAGGTGCCTGGCCCGGTACCGGTGCCTGGCGGGTCATGCGGCCTCCTCCTCGGTAAGCTGGGAGAGCACGATCTCCCGATACGTGGTGTTGCCAGCCATCAACTGGTGGTGGGTGCCGGTACCGACCACCTCGCCGCCGTCCAGCACGATGATCTGATCGGCCTCGCGGATGGTGGAGACCCGCTGAGCGACGATCACGACGGTCGCGGCGATGGTCTCCCGGGCGAGTGCGGCCCGCAGGTGCGCGTCCGTCGCGTAGTCCAGCGCCGAGAACGAGTCATCGAACAGATAGATCTCCGGGCGGCGGACCAGCACCCGGGCGATCGCGAGGCGCTGGCGCTGACCGCCGGACACGTTGGTTCCGCCCTGGGCGATCACGCTGTCCAGGCCCTCGGGCATGGCCTCGACGAACCCCTTCGCCTGCGCGATCTCGAGTGCGTGCCACAGGTCGGCGTCGGTGGCGGCCGGGTTGCCGTAGCGCAGATTGGTTGCGATCGTGCCGGAGAACAGGTAGGGCTTCTGCGGGACCAGCCCGACGGTGGCGGCCAGCAACGCCGGGTCGAGTTCGCGGACATCGACGCCGTCAACGAGAATGGCACCCTGCGTGGCATCGGCCAGCCGCGGGATCAGGCCGATCAACGTCGTCTTCCCGCTACCGGTGCCGCCGATGATCGCCGTGACCTGACCGGGCCGGGCCCGAATGCTGATCCCGCGCAGCACCGACGCCTGGGCTCCGGGATAGCCGAACCCGACGTCGCGCAGCTCGAGCTCGCCGTGCCGGTCGAGGGAACGCACCGGGTTCACCGGCGGCAACAGCGTGGACTCGGTCGCCAGCACCTCCCCGATGCGTTCGGCGCACACCTCAGCACGAGGGATCATGATGAACATGAAGGTGGCCATCATCAGCGACATCAGGATCTGCATGAGGTAGCTGAGGAAGGCGGTGAGCGCGCCGATCTGCATCTGGCCGGCGTCGATGCGGTGCGCGCCGAACCACAGCACGGCCACGCTGGCGACGTTCACCACCGTGAGCACCAGCGGAAACATCAGCGCCATCAGCCGGCCGAACCGCAGCGAGACATCGGTCAGCTCGGCGTTGGCCACCCCGAACCGGCGCTGCTCGTAGTCGTCGCGGACGAAGGCGCGGATCACTCGCAACCCGCTGAGCTGTTCGCGCAGGATCCGGTTGACGACGTCAAGGCGCTCCTGCATGGCCCGGCCCAGCGGCTTCATCCGGCGCACGATCGCGATGATGATCGCGCCGAGAACCGGTACGATCACGATGAGCAGGGTCGACAGCCTGGCGTCCTGGTGCAGGGCCAGCACAATACCGCCCAGACACATGATCGGTGCGGACACCATCAGCGTGAAGCTCATCAGCGCCAGCATCTGAACCTGCTGGACGTCGTTGGTCGCCCGGGTGATCAGGGATGGTGCGCCGAACCGACCGACCTCACGGACGGAGAACGACTGCACCTGGTCGAAAAGCGCCGCCCGCAGGTCCCGACCGAGCGCCATCGCGATCCGGGCGCCGAAGTACACCGCGGCGCCCGCGCAGACGATCTGTACGGCGGCGACCCCGAGCATGATCCCACCTGTACGCAGAATATAGCCCGTGTCGCCGGTGATCACCCCGTGGTCGATGATGTCGGCGTTCAGAGTCGGCAGGTACAGGATGGCGATCGTCGCCACCAGCTGCAGGCCGACCACGATCGTGATCGGCCGGGTGTACGGGCCGAGGTGGGCCCGCAGGAGTCGGATCAGCATGCGGTCTCTCTCGGCGGCGGGGCGGGACGGGACGATGGTCCAGACGGTGGCAAGGCTGTCACACCGCTGCTCCGGTCCGGGGGAGGACCACGGCGCCACCCCGCGCAACCGACGAACGGTCACCACACCGCCGACATATGAGAACAGTACGAGCTGAACCCGGCTTCACGTCAACGCGTTTTCCGGGCCGCAGCGCGACGCATCCCGACCAAGCCGGCTACAGACGTGCCGACCAGGCCGTGTGGGGCGCCGGGATAACCCTTCGGGGTCGGGTCCTTGATGACCTTCGAAGACAGGTAGGCCCGGGCGCAGACGGGCACGATCTGGTCATCATCTCCGTCCAGGTCCGCTACCTGCCGCAGGACCCCACCCAGATCGAGGGAAACCTGGAGCCCGATGACGGCACCGTCCGGGCCACACCTCAGGACGCGGCGCCCCGCCTCGGCTGGGAACTCGACCATCTCGGCACCCTGCACGCCACCGCCCGTCTCGCCGAGGCGGAGTTCGCCACCGCCAAACGACTGCCGTTCGGCGGGTGCCTGTAGAAGTAACAGGAGATCGGCGACGCGCGACCCTACGAATGCACAGTTGTCAGCCGGTGACGTAGGTGGAACGCGCGAGGGTGAATGCCTGGTCGGTGACCGGCCCCCAGATACCGTCCGCGTAGGCGCGCTACGCTCTCTGTCTGCGCGTTGGTCCGCGGCTCGGTGTCGAAACCCTCGGTTCCGATCGAGTCGTAGGTGGCGTTCCCCGCGGCCTGTGCCCACGCCCGCACGTCGGAGAGCACGTACTGTTCCTGGCACCACCGGCGGTGTTACGAACCGGCCATTGGATGAAGTGTGGAACAGTATGCACCATTACCGCCTCTTTCCATTGCATAGTCCTCGGACTACAGTGGTCCGAAGATTTGTCGAGGCGGTCTAACAGGGACCATAATGTGGCCGTTCCCGGCCCGCTGGCCGCTGGCACGGGTGTATTCCACGCGACCAGGTACGATCTTTGTCGAAATTCTCGTTGAGACGAATTTCACATGGCCTGCGACTTCCAAAAACAAATTCCTCTCACAATCCGAACATCACAGGCCGGACCGACTCCTGCCAACAGCCATGGTGTGATCCCGCTGTCGGCCGGCGAAAAACTGGCCCGAAAGTCTGTCCTGCCCAGCCGGGGCACCGGCGTCTGGACGGGGACGGCAGCCCACCGGCCAGCACCTGCTCTTGGCGCACACAGCCGACCCGATCCGGCCCGAAGCGCCCGGCCAGGGTCCGGAGACGGCTGTTTTCCGCCTGGTCGGCCGACCCGCGCCGAATCGACAGGGGATGTCGGGGTTGGTCCGATGGGAGGCGGGTAGACCATGATCAGGATAACAAGATGAAAGGTTGTCATGGGCATTATCGCGTGGATCGTTCTCGGGCTGGTCGCCGGACTCATCGCAGAAAGAGTCACAGGACAGCGCACCGGCTGGGTTCTCGCCGGGATCACCGGGATCGTCGGGGCGCTCCTGGGTGGGTGGCTCGCCAAGGTCGTGTTCCACGTCCATTCTCTCAACAACTTCTTTAACCTCTCCACGTGGGTCACCGCAATTATCGGATCGGTGATCCTGCTCGTGATCGTGCAAGTGGTGACCGGCAACCGTAGCCACAGCCAGAACCACAGCCGCGGACGTAGCCGCGCCCGGTTCTGACCCCCACCGGCCGCCGCGGACCGCGGCGTGGCCCGCGGCAGTTAGTCTTGCAGGAGGATACCCATGAGTCTGATCAACACGATTAAGAACACGCTTCGGCAGATCAAGGGAAACACCCGGCGAACCACCGGCCGGGTCACCGCCGACCGGGACCTGGAAGTAGAAGGTGCCGAAGAGCAGGCCGGCGGCCATCTCAAGCAGGCTGGCGAAAACGTCAAGGGCACAGTCAGGTAGACACATCACGTCATCCGGCCGGTGGCGGCCGGCGGCGTAACGTGGTTCCTGCACATCAGCGTGGCCGTGTTCTCGTCCTGGTCTGGTCCGTACGCCTGTTCCGGGTTCCTTCTCGCTGATAGGTATATCGGTTGAGAGGGATGACCATGACCGCTGATGGTGCAGCCGGGTGTCGTGGGAAAGGTCCTGCGTATTCCGGGGGTGGGCAGGACGTCGCGGCGACGGCCAGCGGCCGTGAGTACGCCGGGCATCGGCAGCTGGCTCTGGAAAAACACCTGGTCACGGACAGGGAAATCGGTCCTGGTGCGTGGCGTGCCCACAGCGGCCGCCGCGGAGCGCGTGGGTGACCCCGATCGCGTCCGAAGAACTCTGCACGCCCTGGTGGCAGG
>NZ_CAUVXP010000061.1:0-30748 GCF_963555955.1 Protofrankia sp. Cas3 | reverse complement strand
GTTCGAACCGCCTGCGCTGTCCCGGGTCGCGACGCTCGCCGCGACGCTCGCCGTGACCGGGTGTGTCATCGCGGCTGTGACCCACCGCCGGGACGCCGGCGTGATCCGGCCTGGCCGGCGGCCTACCCGCCTGGGGGTTCACGTGCGTGCGCCGGTCCTGCTCATGCCGGTTTTCCTGGCCTATCTGCTGGTCGGCCAGCGAAGCTATGCCGACTACCTGGGGTCCACCCGTGCGATCGCCATCCAGGGCCGATATCTGTACCTCGGCATCGTCGGCATCGCCGTGGTCACCGCCGGTGGGCTTGGCCGACTACTCAGGGGACGCGAGCGGCTGGCCGGCCTCGCCGTCCTGGCCGGCGCGCTGGCCATGCAGAGCGCGGCCCTCTGGGCCGTCTGCTCCTATTACTGGCTGCCGCCCGGTGCGTCCATTCCCATCCGGCACATTGTCGGCATCGTCGCAGCCATCGGGCGTTGGGCACCTGTTCCCGAAGGTGTCACCATCGCCACGTTCACCCTCTGTGTGCTTTTCGGGTGTCTCACGCTGGCGGAGGCCGTCCGCGAGGTCCGCGGGGATCGCGCCGGCGGACGTCGCGGACGGGCGCCCCGTGATCAAAAAGTCGCGCTCAGGACGTTGTGGCCACCGAGACACGCGAGTGGTCGCCGAGCATGAGGCGGTGTGCCCGCGGGCGGGCGTCCGACGGAACGACCTCGACGTCCCGGCCGATCAGCGAGTCCTCGATGCGTCCGATGTCGCGGATCGTCGCCCGCTCCAGCACGATCGAGTACTCGATCTCGGTGTTCTCGATCGTGCACGAATAGTAGATCGAGGTGAAGGGGCCGACGTAGGAGTCGACAAGCGTCGTGCCGCGACCGATGATCGCAGGCCCGCGCACCGAGGACCGCACCAGTGACGCGCCTTCCTCGATCACGACCCGGCCCACGATCGTGCTGTGCTCGTCGACCGCGCCGCGCACGTCGGGCTCAAGGGACTCCAGCAGGTGGCGGTTGGTCTCCAACATGTCGTCGAGCCGCCCGGTGTCCTTCCAGTACCCCTCGACCAGGTGCGGCGCGACCTCGTGGCCACGGTCCACCAGCCACTGAATCGCCTCGGTGATCTCCAGTTCACCCCGGCCAGACGGCTTGATCGCCCGCACCGCCTCATGGACGGCCACCCCGAAGAGGTAGACACCGACAAGCGCAAGATCGCTCGGCGGCTCCTCGGGCTTCTCGACCAGGCGGACGACGTGGCCCTGCGGGCCGAGCTCCGCCACACCGAACGCGGACGGATTGGAGACCTTGGTCAGCAGAATCAGCGCGTCCGGCTGACTACGCTTGAATTCCTCCACGAACCCGGAGATACCACCGATGATCAGGTTGTCGCCGAGATACATCACGAACGGCTCGTCCGCGAGGAAATCACGTGCGACGAGGACTGCGTGCGCAAGACCCAGCGGCGCCTCCTGACGAATGTAGGTGACCTTGATACCCAGCGCGGAACCGTCGCCGACCGCGGCCTCGATCTCCGCCGCGGTATCGCCTACGATGATCCCGACTTCGGTGATACCCGCTTCGGCGATCGCTTCCAGCCCGTAGAAGAGCACCGGCTTGTTCGCCACGGGAACGAGCTGCTTGGCTGACGTATGGGTGATTGGGCGCAACCGCGTTCCGGAGCCACCCGCGAGAACAAGAGCTTTCATGATCCGAACCCTATCGTGGGCCCCACCCCTGCCTGAAAGGCAGCCGAACACGCGAACGGGGACATGATCAGATTGTTTTCGACTGTCTCCGGCCACCCAGGCATACGGCTCGCCATATGGCGGAGCGCAGCTCCGCGCATGCGCTGCGCCTCGGGCGGGTACCTTCAGCAACCAGGACCACAGATGGCCACCGCATTACCGACGTCGGTCATGATATCGGCGGTGCCGGGTGGGCCGCGACCGCTCGGCAGCACCGACCAGCAGGTGGACGACGTTCATGACCGCGAACCGGCGCCAGATCGCGGCGGGGGTGGGAGGTGCGGACGCGGTGACCGTTTCGCCGGACACTCACGTGGACCCGCCGGCCGATCCGCCTCAGGAACCGTCCGACGATCTCCATGCCGACGATCTCCATGCCGACGATCTCCATGCGGACGACCCCCGGGCGGACGACGCCCCAGCCCAGCGCTCCCTGTTCCAGAAACTGGCCCTCGCACTCGCAGCCGTCGTGTCAATGGCAGTTCTCGCGGTGAGCAGCGGTGGTTACGTCGTCTACCGCTACTTCGACGCCCAGATCACCAGAGTGCCGCTCGGTCTCGACGAGGCCGAACGGCCGGCGGAGGCCCCGCCGGGGACCGAGAACTTCCTGCTGGTCGGATCCGACAGCCGGGAAGGCACCGGTAACCAGTACCAGAGCGACGAAGTCGTCTCCGGACAGCGCTCCGATACGACCATGATTGCTCACCTCGACGCCAACGGAACAACCACATTGGTGTCGTTTCCCCGGGACACCCTCGTCACGATTCCCGGACACGGCCGCAACAAACTGAACGCGGCGATCACGATCGGCGGCCCGTCGCTGTTGATCAGAACGCTCGAGAGCCTCACCAATATCAAAATCGACCACTTCGTGTCGATCGACCTCGCCGGCTTCAAGGCCATGACTGACGCCATCGGCGGGGTCACCATCTGTGTGCGACCGCTGCCGGGCGGCAGCACCTCGAACCTGCACGACGAGTGGTCCCAGTGGCACGGCGTCGTGGGTGAGAACCATCTCAACGGCGAGCAGGCACTGGCCTTCGTCCGACAACGCTACGGCCTGCCCGACGGGGATTTCGACCGGATCCGGCGCCAGCAGCAGTTCATCAGCACGGTCTTCCAGAAGGCGACAAGCAACGGAGTGCTCGCCAATCCGGCGAAACTCGAGGGTCTGCTCGCGTCCGCGACGGGAGCGCTGACCGTGGACGACGGCACGACCGTGGACGACCTACGCAACCTCGCGAACCGGCTGCGCGGGATGTCCACCGACGCGATCAGTTTCGAGACGATCCCCGTCCGAGAACCGACCAGGGCCGACGGCGCGAACTCCGCTGGGGAACTCCGGCGCTTCGGCTCGGTCCAGCTCTACGATCCGGGCCAGCTCGACACGTTCCTGGCGCCGTTGCGCGGGCACGGCACCGCAGCACCGAACCCGACGGGCGGTCCGGGCACGCCGGGCACGCAGCCCGAAGCGACGACGGTCCCACCGTCGGCGGTCACCGTCGACGTCCTCAACGGAACCACGACCAGCGGGCTCGCGAGCAGCGCCGCCAGGGATCTCGCGGCGGCCGGATTCCGGATCGCCCGGGTCGCAAGCGCCGAGCCCAGGCGCACGGAGACCACGCTCGTGCGCTACGGCCCGGACGGGCTCGCGGCTGCGCGGACGCTGGCCGCCGCGATTCCCGGGGTGGAGCTGCGCGAGGACCAGTCAGCGGGCACGCACGTCACCCTGGTGGTCGGTAGCGACTTCAACGGGATCGCGACCCAGGCAATGGCATCCGCCCCGGCTGCGGGGGGTGACCCGCCAAAGGGTGCAACGGGATCGGCGAACAGCTCGCCGACGCCGAGTCCGGCCCCCACGACGCCGGCAGTGACCGCTACGGAACTGACCGCCAGCTGCACCTTCTAGTTTCGCCTCTGAGCCAGCCACGTCTCAGAGCGCCCGTGATCGCGTCACTTCCCGATGACCACTGGCGACCATATCGAGTAGCTTCAACGTTACCGCCCGCTGTTTCAGGCACCCGGTAGTGGGGTGTCCTGCGTCTCATGGCAACGTCAGAGGAGCTTTAAGCGTCCTTATCAGGCACAGGGGCATGTTCGCTCGTGGACGAGGCGCCGCGCGATTGCTCCGGTCAAGGAGGTTCGAAAAAGCCGGTGAGTGGCAGATCCATACGCCGGCCGGCGTTGCCGCCAGAGCTGAGCCCACGGCGTCCGCCGAACCTCCGGCGCCGCCCGGTCCGCTCACCGCTTCGGACGTTGTCCGTCGGCGCGGCGGCCGCACTGTCGCTGGTGGTTCTCGCCGTCAGCTCCGTCGGATGGGCGGCATACCGCTACTTCGACGACTCGGTCACCGGGGTCGCATGGTCGCCCGGTGGTGACCGGCCGCCCGAGCGACCGGGCGAGATGAACATCCTGCTGCTCGGCGACGACAGCCGAGCGGGCACCCACGGTGAGTACGGCCAGGTCGACGGGGTCCGCTCGGATACTACGATCATCGCTCACTTCGGCACGGACGGTTCGGTCACCCTGGTGTCGTTTCCCCGGGACACCCTCGTGACCGTTGCCTCCGGCATCGCGCAAACCCCCCATGACGGGAAGGACAAGCTCACCAACGTCCTGTCCTACGCTGGCATCGAGGGGCTCACCCGCACGCTGGAGAACCTGACCAGCCTCAAGATCGATCATTTCATCTCGATCGATCTGGCTGGCTTCAAGACCATGACCGACGCGGTCGGCGGGGTGGACGTGTGCGTCGCGCAGCTTCCCGGCGGCGGCACGACCAATCTGCACGACAACTTCTCCCAGTGGCGCGGAAAGTTCGGCATCAACCACCTCAACGGTGACCAGGCGCTGGCCTTCGTCCGCACCCGCCACGCCCTACCCGATGAGACCTACCGCGTCGCCCGCCAGCAGCAGTTCCTGTCCAAGCTGCTCGAAAAGGCAACCAGCGCAGGCGTGCTGACCAACCCCGTCAAGATCACTCAATTGATCGGCGCCGTCGGCGGGTCGCTCAAGGTTGACAACGGTCTCACCGAGAACGGCGCAATGATCAAAATGGCGCAGCGGTTGAGTGGCCTCGGCAGCGGAAAAGTGAAATTCATCACGATCCCCACCCATGTACCGCTGAAATCCGAAGGCGCCACCGACGAGCAGGGCACCATCCCTCCTCACGGCAATGTGCTGTTCTACGAGCCGGTCGGGCTCTGGCAGGTCCTCGCGCCGCTTCGACCCGCGACCGGCGGCGACGCCCCCGCGGGCGCAACCGGTAGTCCGACGCTGCCACCGGACCAGGTGACCATCGCCGAAGTTCGCAACAGGACCGGCCGTTCGGGTCTGGCCGTACAGACGACCACGGCACTCGGCGCGCTGGGGTTCGCCGGTTCCTTGCGGCCCACCACCGGTGCGGCCGGGCAGGTCGTCACGGAGATCCGCTACCCGGCCGGGCAGGAGGGCGCGGCGCGCGCACTGTCGGGTCTGATCGCCGGATCGCAGACGATCGAGGACCCGAAGATCAGCAACGGCCTCGTCGTCGTGCTCGGGGCCTCCTTCACGGGCGTGACCGGCGGGCAGGCGCCGCCGGCCGGGTCCCTACCCGGCTCCCGGGGTACACCCTCCACCGGCTCCAGCTCCACCGGTACCGCTCCCACGGTCCCCGGCTCAGCAGCTGCCCCGCCTCCGCCGCCCACGGTCGCCCCCGCGAACACATCCTGCACGGCGTGACCGCGATTCCCATCGGCTTCCCTGAGGTGTCAACTACCGTGAACGTCCTATGACACCATCAACGTCGCCCGCATCGACGTCTCCGGCAGGACGTCTGCTTGACGGCGTGGTGGACCGCGTTCTGGATGCCGCGCTCGCCGCGATACCGCCAGACGCCGTCGACCCCGCCGCCATGACCGATCGCCCGGGAATGACCGACACCGCCGGCGCGGACGGGGTCGCCGCGCTGCTCGCCCACCGGGTACGTGCCGACTCGGCACGTCCACTGCTGACGTTCTATGACGATGCCACCGGCGAGCGGACCGAACTGTCCGCGGCCACCGTGGACAACTGGGTTGCCAAGACCGCGAACCTGCTCGTGGACACGCTCGGGCTCGCTCCGGGAGACACGATCCGCATCGCGCTGCCGCCGCACTGGCAAACCGCGGTGGTGCTCCTCGCAGCGTGGTCGTCCGGCGCGCACGTCACCGTCACCCGGTCCGACGCCGACGCCGACGCCGACGCCGACGCCGACGCCGACGATCAGAGCGATCCCCCGGCGGCGGTGTTCCTGACCGAACAGACGGCCGACGCCGCGCTCGCGGCGGGCGAGCAGGGCGATGTCGTCGCCCTGTCGTTGCACCCGATGGGCGGACGGCTCGCCCGGCCCATGCCGGGAGTACTCGACTTCGCCGGGGAGGTTCTCGCCCACGGCGACCGCTTCACGCCACCGCGTCCACCGGCAAACCAGCGGATCCTGGTGCGACTGGCTGGCTACTACGCCAGGGCCTGGGACCTCTCCGAACACGACCGCATCCTGACGACGGCCGGTTATGACACGCCGCAGGGGCTTCTCGCCGGGCTGCTCAGTCCCCTGGCCGCCGGGGCGTCGCTCGTCATCTGTCGAAACCTCGACCACACCCTCCTTGACCGCCGGGTCGCCGCGGAGCGTGTCACGGCTGTCTGCGGGCCGATGCCCGGGATGCGGGAAGCAACGTCTGACATACCGGCAGCAGCACCCGGTGTGCCAGCACACACCCCCGCGGGCACCCGTCGTCTCGGGGTGCCACTGCGGTGACCCAGCCGGAGTCAACGCTCGGTAATAGCCTGTTGTGAATCTTCTGCCCGGATGATCGACGGCCGGGAGGCGACGCAATGGAGAGCGGGTTCCCGTTCGCGACGCCCGAACACCGGGTATAAGAACGACCGGCACGAGGGGCGTGGATGAAGAAACGGGGCTGGGGTGCGTAAATGGCGGTCTCGAGCGATCTTCGTCTGAGCGTCATCGGTACCGGCTACCTGGGCGCGACCCATGCGGTCTGCATGGCGGAACTGGGATTCGACGTGGTCGGCGTCGATGTGGACCCGGTCAGGATCAGACGTCTCGCCGCCGGCGAGACGCCGTTCTTCGAACCGGGGCTGGAGGAGCTCCTGCGCAAGAACCTGGAGGCTCACCGCCTGCGTTTCACCACGTCCGTGACGGACGCCGCCGCCACCGCGGACGTCCACTTCATCTGTGTAGGGACTCCACAACTTCCCGGGGAGAATGCGGCCGACATGCGCCATGTCGACGCCGCCCTCACCGGGCTGCTCAGAGCTGGGATCCGGCCGGGGGCGCTCATCGTCGGAAAATCCACCGTGCCCGTCGGCACGGCCATGCGACTGGCGGGACGGCTCGACGCCGAGGCCCCCGCCGTGGAGCTGGCGTGGAACCCGGAGTTCCTGCGCGAAGGCTTCACTATTGACGACACCCTGCGGCCCGACCGCCTGGTCTTCGGTCTGCCACCCGACCCGGCCAGGGCACGGGTTGCCGAGGCGGTCCTGCGCCGCGTCTACGCCGCCCTCATCAACGCAGGTGTGCCGGTTGTCGTTGCCGACTATCCCACTGCTGAACTGGTCAAGCTCGCCTCGAACGCGTTCCTCGCAACCAAGATCTCTTTTATCAACGCAATGGCGGAGATCTGCGAGATCACCGGTGGGGACGTCACCGACCTGTCCACCGCGCTGTCCTACGACAGTCGCATCGGCGGGCAGTTCCTGCACGCCGGTCTCGGCTTCGGTGGGGGCTGCCTACCCAAGGACATCCGTGCGTTCCAGGCCCGCGCGGACGAGCTCGGTGTCGGCCGGGCGCTCGGCTTCCTCGCGGAGGTCGACGCCATCAACTCGCGTCGACGCACCAGAACCGTGAGCCTGACCACCCGGCTACTGGGCGGGACGGTCGCCAACAAGAAGATCGCCGTTCTCGGGGCGGCGTTCAAACCCAGCTCCGACGACATCCGCGACTCGCCGGCCCTCGACGTCGCGGGCGCCCTACACCGCGCCGGCGCCACGGTAACCGTCTATGACCCGGCGGCGATCCCCAACTGCCGCGTCGCTCACCCCCAGCTGACCTACGCGAACAACGCCGTCCACGCCGCGGTCGGTGCCGACATCCTGCTGCACCTCACCGAGTGGAGCGAGTTCCGTGAACTCGACCCCGCCATGCTCACCCAGGTGGTCGCCGGCGCGATCATCATCGATGGCCGTAACGCCCTGGACCCGGCCGCGTGGCGCGCGGCCGGCTGGGCCTACCACGCCTTGGGCCGGCCCGCCTGACCGGGCCGGCGGCCCCAGAATGATCACTCGACGACTTCGTGCAGGGTGCCGCTCGCCACGTCGTAGATGAAACCGCGAACCGACCCCGAGGTGACGAGGAAGGGATCGGAGCGAAGTCGCGAGATGGACGCCCGGACGCTCGCCTCAAGATTGGCGAACGTGTGGACGGGCCAGGCCGGGCGGAACCCCGCGTGTTCGAACAGCTTGTCCCGAAATCCATCGTCGGTGATGGTCATCATCCCGCACTGGGTGTGATGCAACAGGATGATCTCCGTTGTGCCGAGCTCGTGCTGGCTGACCGCCAGCGAACGGATCACGTCGTCGGTGACCACGCCGCCGGCGTTTCGCAGGACATGCGCGTCGCCCTCAGCGAGACCCAGCAGCGCATGAACGTCCAGGCGAGCGTCCATGCAGGCCAGGACTGCGACACCGGTCGCGGGCCTGGCCGGGCGCGCCCGCATCGGCGCGCCATCGGCCTGGCGTGCGGCCGCGAAGGCCCCGGCACGCTCCACCATCGAATCCGTGGCGGTGCGCGAGTGACCGACGGGACCCAGGTGAGCGGTGGTGGTAGTGGTGCGTGCGCCGGCGGCCGTGCATGCGCCGTCGACCCGCACTGAGCCTCGGCTGTCGACCATGGTCATGGTGGTGCAACCTCCATCGGCGCGGTGGACACAACAGAACCACGTTCGTCCGTTCGTGCACGGCAGCGTCGCCGGGAACCCACCGGTGCGGCACGCCGCCCCGCCGCGACCCGGTTGGGAACGCTCCGGGACACCGCGTGGCGGGCCGTCACCACAGCCGGCCGAAACAAGGATGACGCGACCACGCCGTTTTCGCCACCAGTACGGACCACCGCGGATCAGAACCCACGTCGCGCCAACCGGACCCGCGATCGAGTCACCAAACGAAGCAGGGGGCATACTTGCCGCAGGGGATCGGCCCTGCGGACGATCCGACGATCGCGGGTCGGGCGTTCTCGCCCGGCTACGACTGTCGGTACACCCGTCCGCAGCCGGCCCGTGCCTGTGAGATCGCCGCCCGGACTACCGTTTCGTGCACGGCGCGGGGTCCGCTCGTACGCCGGGCTTCCGTTGTCCCGCGAAGCATCGGAAAGGGGACCGAGGCTCTCGAGGGCCACTGATCGGGAACCAATCCAGCCAAGGGTGACCTCATTGTGATCTTTCCGGTCACCGGCGGCGCCAAGGACTTGACAGGCCGACGGTCACGCGATCATGGATGTGCTCGCACGGCCGGCGGCCCCACGTAACCAGGGGGGTGGCGGATGAGTCGGTGGAAACCGTCTGTAGGCTCAGCCGGTGATACAAATCGGTCAACAACATCCGGAGTGAGCGTGGCACCGGTGGCGGCCAGCGCGAAGCAGTCACGTTGGCCGGTACTCGACCACGAGATGGCGAAGTTCGGCGTGATCGGCCTCGCCTGCTACGCCATTGACGTCCTCGTCTTCAACCTGTGCCATGGGCTTGTCGGCATGGACCCGATCAGCGCGAAAACCGTGTCCACCATCGTGGCCGCGACCTGCGCCTACGTCGGCAACCGGCACTGGTCGTTCACGCACCGGGCCAGGACGGGCCTACGACGTGAATACACCCTTTTCGTCATCTTCAACGCCATCGGCCTGGCAATCGCCCTGGGATGCGTCGGGTTTGCCAGCCATGTGCTGAACCTGCACGGCGTGCTTGAGCTCAACCTGGCCGCAAACGTGGTCGGCACCGGGCTCGGCACCATCTTCCGATTCTGGGCATACAAGCGGTGGGTGTTCCTGCACCCCGACGACCCGAAAGCGCTGCTGCACGCCGCAGCCGATGCGCAGCGTCGGCACAGCGTCCCCGAGCCGGCCGGCCGCGCCTAGGTCCTAGGTCCTAGGTCCTAGGTCCTAGGTCCAAGGTCCAAGGACCAAGGACCAAGGACCAAGGACCAAGGACCAAGCCGAGGTAACCAATCAGGATCGAAACAGGAACCGCCGTTCCGATCCTGATTGGTTCCCGTCAGCCTGGGATGCGCTACGCTCTCGGACGAGCCCGCACGTTTCCTTCTCGTCGGCGTCGCGGCTTGGGACGGCAGACGGAACGCGTCGACGGTCACCGGATGACACGCGTTCGGTTGAGACCGGTTGGCGGAAGGCAGCGTGATCATGATTTGCGCTGCCCGGGGCCTCAGGAAGCCTAGGTCACAGGGGGACGCCGTGGTGCGGCCTACGCTTGACGCCCGTCCCGGGGGTCGTCCGCGGGATGAGTCACGGGACGGCGCAATCCGTCGTGCCACCCTCCAGCTACTCGCCGAGGTGGGCTACGACGGGGTCACCATGGACAGGGTGGCCACCCGGGCGAAAGCCGGCAAAGCCACGATCTACCGCCGTTGGCCTTCCAAGGTCGCCCTGGTCATGGACGCGATCACGACAATGGCCGAGCAGTCCGTACCCGTTCCCGACACCGGCTCGTTCCGCACGGACATGCTGGCGTTCCTCTCCTCGTACCGGGATGCCATCGGCGATGATCGCGGCAGAATCATGGCCGAGCTGGTGTCGGAAATGCCCCGCAATTCCGAACTGCGGGACGCTCTGCGTAATGGGCTACTCGCCCAACGCAAAGCCGCGGCCGATGTCATCGTGCACCGTGGTATCGCCCGCGGGGAGATCGGCGCCGGTGCCGACCACGCGATGCTCATCGAGCTCGGACCGGCACTCGTCCTGCAACGGATTCTGCTGTCCGGTGAAGTCGTGGACGCCGCGTTCATGGAACAGATCGTCGACGATCTGATCATTCCCTATGCCGTCCACGGCCAAGCGGGCCAACGGGCGTGCGACGATCATCAGATCACGCGCCCGCAGGCCGCAGTTCCCCTGGCACTGGCGGAACAGCCGACGACCTGATCCCGGAGCACCGCGAGCACCGGATCGGGACGGTTTTTCCAGCCACGCGATAATGGCCGCAGGCTCGAGAACGTCCGACAATGCGGGGGAAATGTGGCAACCGGCCTGACACTCGCGGTCGACCTCGGCACAGGCTGCACGTCCGCCTGCGTCGACATCGACGGCCGCGGGGTATCCCTGCGACTCGGGCCGGACGGGCCAATGCCAGCAGTGGTCACCTTGAGTAATGACGGGCGGCTGTTAACCGGTACCGCAGCCGTGGAGGTCGCGGCCGCGCATCCCGACCGCGCCCAGCGCCATCCATTACGGGCGCTGGAGACGACCGATCAGGTCCAGCTCGCCGGAATGACCATCCCCACGATCGAACTGATCGCCGCCGTCCTGCGCCAGGTTCTGCACGAGGCGACCCGCCATGCTCCGGGCCCACCGCCGGGCCAGGTTGTCCTCACCGCGCCGGTCCGCTGGGCGTCAACGGAGATCGACAAACTCCGGGCGGCCGCTGCCAGGGCGGGGCTCACCGACATCGTGCTGCTCCCGGAACCGATCGCGGCGGCACGCTGGCATGCCGATCCGGCCAGCATCCGCGCGGGCACGGCCGTTGCCGTGTACGACCTGGGCGCCACGACCCTCGCGACGACGATTCTCACCGCGACACCCAACGGATTCGAAATCCGCGGGGAACCCGGCGGCAATCCCGCCTTTGGTGGCGAGAACATCGACGACATCCTCCTCCGTCGAGTGGCAGAACGGGCACGCACAGTTGACTCACATGGATGGGACGCGCTGTGGGCCGACCTGAGTCCATCCACGCGCCAGCGCCACCACCAACTGCGCCAGCAGGTTGTGGCGGCCAAGGAAGCGCTGTCGACAACCACCGTCTGCACTGTCGCGGTAGGCGAATCCATCGGTGACATCGAGGTCACCCGGGCGGACCTGGAAGCGTCGATCGAAGGTGACCTACGCGCGAGCGTGACGGAGTTGCTCCGCACAGCGCAGAACGCGGGGGTCCGACCCGGCGAGCTCACCGCGATCTTTCTTGTCGGCGGTTCGACCCGCATCCCACGGATTTCGGCGCTGTTGGCGGAGATGACTGGCGTCCGGCCCCGGCCCGCCGACGACCCCCAGGCCGCGATAGCGCTGGGCGCCCTGCTGACCGCGACCACCGCGACCGCGGGACCCGGTGTGAGACCGGAACCGGCCCTCCACGCCACCCGCGTCCTGCCGGCGTCCGCCGCCGGCATGGCCGCTGGCCCCAACCCGTCCGCACCCCGGGATCAGTACCCGCCGACCGCGGGCTACCCGTTCGGCGAACAGCCGCCCTCGGGTCCGTACCCGCCGCCAGGCGCGTACCCACCGCCAGGCGCGTACCCGCCGCCAGACGGTTACCCAGGCGGACCGCCGCAGCGGCGGCCGTCGCGCCGGCGACCCACCGCCACGGTCGGAGTGATCGTCGCGCTCCTGGCCCTCGCCGTCAGCATCCCGGTGATCGCATTTACCATGACACGTTCGGACAAACCCAACCCCAGCCCGACCGCAGGCCGGACCCTGCCGGCGATCCCGACCGGACCGGCCGACACGTCGCGGCCCACCTCGTCGGCATCACCATCCGCATCCGCATCCGCATCCGCATCACCATCGGCCAGCGGTTCCGCCGCCGGGCTGACCGTGGCCCAACGCAGGCTGTCGGCAGTGCTCGATCCCGCCGAAATGACCGACTGCAAGGCGAATCCGGATGGCGAGGACTCCGACGTCGACGCGTCGCTGAAGTGCGCGGCGAGCAACGGCACAACCGTCATCGCGTTCCATTACTACACCGCGAGATCCCTGCGCAACGACGTCGACTACCGGTCCGGTCAGATCAACGACGAGGGCACCTGCGAGAACGGCCGTTCCAGCGTCGGAACCTGGCAGGTGGGCAGCAATTCCAGCGTCGATGTCGGCGCGCTCCTGTGCTACTACCACAGTGGGCAGTTTGTGATGTTCTGGAGCTACGACTCGGACCTGGTCAGCTTCGCCGCCGCGGACACCGACGCCGCATCCCTCTACCAGTGGTGGAAGCGGTTCGACCCGCTGGCCTGACCCGGCCACCTACCGGCCCTGCTGTCTACCGGCCCTGCTGTCTAACCGGCCCTGCTGTCTAGCGGCCATAGCCGTCGGCGTCAGCATCGGCGCCGGCAGGCCCTCGGCGCCGGACCTCGATGTCCTCGACCAGCCGGTAGAGGGTTGTATGCACCTCTTCGACCCGGGGCAGGTTCGCCAGTACCACCTGACCCCGTTCGCCGGCGCTTTCGATGGTCAGTGTGCCGGATCCCAGGAGGCGCTCGACGAACGAATGGTGGAACGAGACATCGTTGAGCCGCTGGAGCGGGATGTCCCGGCCGGTGCGGGAAAGAATTCCCGTCCGGATGACAACGCGCTCCGTCGTCACCACATAACGTGTCGTGATCCACCGCAACCACGGCCGCAGGCTGGTGAAAAGGAGCAGGGCCGCCGCAGCCGTGATGAGGACCCACTGCGCCGGGTGCTGGAACGAGCCCGCCGGTATCGCCAGTACACCGAACAGGGTCAGGCCGAGAACGACGACAAACGCGCTGACCGGCGCGACCAGCCTGATCCAGTGTGGATGGAGGTGTAGGACAACCTCTTCGTCACTGGTGAGAATGCTCTCTGGAAATCCCACACGGCCGATCGTCTCACCATCGCCGCACCGGGCGGGCCCGAGGGTCGACCGGCTCGGCGTCAGCGCAGGTGAACAACGTCCGCAGCGGCGAAAGCCCGGCCGTCCACGACAAGGCGGCCGTGAACGTCCACGTCGGTGGCGGTGCCCACAACGACGGCGCCGTCGGGCAGCTCGACCCGCACCGCCCGGCCGAGCGTCGCACACACCGAGCGGTAGGCGTCGACGGCGCGGCCCGGCTCGGCCAGCCAGGCCCGGTATGTGACGGCGACGTCCCGCAGCAGCTCGATCAGCAGTTCCCCCCGGCCCACGGCCGGGCGTGACCCCCGCCGCTGGCAGAGCGCCACGCTGGTTGCTCCCGGGGGCAGCTCATCGACATCCGTCTCGACGTTCAGGCCGACCCCGACGATCACTGCCGCCGTTGCGGGCTGGCAGGGAACAGCCTCGGCAAGGATTCCCGCCAGCTTGGCGCCTTCCACCAGGACGTCGTTGGGCCACTTGAGAACGGCCGGGATGCCCGCCAACCGGCGCAGCGTGGCAACCAGCGAGGCGCCGGTTACCAACGGCAGCCAGCCGAGCGCTCCGGCCGGCACGGTTGGCCGCAGCAGCACCGAAAACGTGAGCCCGGCGCCCGCCGGTGAAACCCAGGACCGCTCCAGGCGCCCCCGCCCCGCCCACTGCAGCTCGGCGACGAGCACCCGTCCTTCACCGGCGCCGGCTTTCGCGGCCGCCACCAGATCGGCGTTGGTCGAGCCGGTCTCCCCGACTACCTGTACGTCCAGGCCGTCGTCGGCGAGAGCCGCCGCCAGCAGGCCGGCGTCCAGTGGCAGCCGCCGTGGCTGTGTTTTCGATGTCCGCATGTCAGCCAGGGTGCCACCGACGAACGTGTTACCGGAGCGTTATGGTGGCGAGCCTCGGGTTGACTGGCCTCGGGTTCGCTGACCTCAGGTTGGCGGGCTGGGACGCCGACGCGTCGCGCGCGGGCGCGGGTTTGTGCCCTCCGCGCGCGAATCGAGCACGTGGGGCCGTACCCGCCGTACGCTGCCCGGCATGGTACTTCCTGTTCCCGCTGAGAACCCCGCGCAGGGTTCGGTACCCGATCTTCTGACAGCCACCGGCAAGATCGCCGAGTTGAAGCGGGTCAACGACGACGCGGTACACGCCGGTTCCCAGCGGGCCGTCGACGCCCAGCACGCCAAGGGCAAGATGACAGCCCGTGAGCGAATCGAGGCATTCCTCGACCCCGGGTCGTTCGTCGAGACCGACGCGTTCGCCCGACACCGCGCGCATGACTTCGGACTCGAGCAGAACCGTCCCTACGGTGACGGGGTGGTAACGGGCTACGGCACTGTGGACGGCCGCCAGGTGTGTGTGTTCAGCCAGGACTTCACCGTTTTCGGCGGCAGCCTGGGCGAGGTCTTCGGCGAGAAAATCGTGAAAGTCATGGACCTGGCGCTCAAGACCGGTTGCCCGATGGTGGGCATCAACGACTCGGGTGGCGCGCGCATCCAGGAGGGCGTGGTCTCGCTCGGGCTCTACGGCGAGATCTTCTATCGCAACGTGATGGCATCGGGCGTCGTTCCGCAGCTCTCACTGATCATGGGTCCGTGTGCCGGCGGTGCCGTCTACTCCCCCGCCATCACCGACTTCACGCTGATGGTCGACAAAACCAGCCACATGTTCATCACCGGCCCGGACGTCATCAAGACCGTGACCGGCGAGGACGTCGGCATGGAGGAGCTGGGCGGCGCACACACCCACAACTCCCGCAGCGGTGTCGCCCACTTCCAGGCCGCGGATGAGCTCGACTGCCTGGAAACCGCCAAGGCACTGCTGGCGTTCCTGCCGTCGAACAACATGACCGACCCGCCCGGCTTCGCCGAGGTGACCGATGTCCAGGCGGAGGTCACCGCCGAGCTGGACGTGTTCATCCCGGACTCGCCCAACACCCCGTACGACATGCACACGGTGATCGAATACGTGCTCGACGAGGGCGACTTCCTCGAGGTCCACGCCCAGTTCGCGCAGAACATGATCTGCGGCTTCGGACGGGTCGACGGGCGTTCGGTGGGCGTCGTCGCCAACCAGCCGATGCATTTCGCCGGCACCCTCGACATCGATGCCAGTGAGAAGGCGGCACGCTTCGTCCGGACGTGCGACGCGTTCAACATTCCGATAATCACCCTGGTCGATGTTCCCGGCTTCCTGCCCGGTACCTCGCAGGAGTGGAACGGAATCATCCGTCGGGGCGCGAAGCTCATCTATGCCTACGCCGAGGCCACGGTCCCGAAGGTGACTATCATCACCCGCAAGGCCTATGGGGGTGCATACGACGTCATGGGGTCGAAGCACCTGCGGGCCGACATCAACCTGGCCTGGCCGACCGCGGAAATCGCGGTGATGGGCGCCCAGGGCGCTGTGAACATCATTTACCGTCGGGAGCTCGCGTCCGCCGCCGACCCGGAAAGCCGCCGCGCGGAACTGATCGCGGACTACACCGAGCACTTCGCCACGCCCTACATCGCCGCCGAACGCGGGTATGTGGATGCGGTGATCACCCCGTCGGTCACCCGCCGCGAAGTGATCCGGGCCCTGCGGCTGCTGCGGACCAAGCGGGAGTCGCTCCCGCCCAAGAAGCACGGAAACATTCCGCTTTAGAGTGCCCGGCAGTAGGGGCGTGGATCAAGGAGCGGGGCTGGGGTGCGTGCATCGCGAGGCGGAGGAGGGAGGCACCCTGGTGTCGGGTGTCGACCGACGGAGCCGGGGTACCCGTGCATCGCGCAGCGATGGACGGGGAGCGATGACGCGAGGTGCGTGCCCGAGCCCCGCGACGCCGCGACGCCGCGTCCCCTATTGCCGGTCGCTCTTAGTGCCCCGGGGACTGCGGCCTGCGGGCGCGCGATCTGACGATCGTCGTGCGCCCGTTGGCCCGCTGGCGACCCGGGGATTTCGGCCTCCGGCGATGCGAGAAGAACCACGATCGCATCGCCTTTGGGCCGCCAGGTGCAGCTCGCACGTTCATGAAGGGAGCGTCAGGTGGACAGCAAGCGTCAGGTGGACAACAGCGGCGACGGCCCGACCCGTCCATATCTGCGGCTTGTGCCGGCGAACGCATCCGCCGAGGAGATTGCCGCGTTGGTCGCGGTGGTCCGCCTGCGGGCAGCGGTGCCACCGCCCGAGTCGGCGGCGCCGTCGGGTTGGACCGACCGGGCCGCGACGTTCCGCCAGAACGTGCATTCCGGCCCGAACACGTGGCGGCAAACCGGTTTCACGCAGGGTGTCCGCACCCGAGCCGACTGGTAACCCACGGTCCGCGGCTGAGAACCCTCGCTGAACGCCCGCCGCCGGCAACAGCTGCCCAGGTCCCCGCGACGCCGCGTCCCTATTGCCGGGCGCCCTAAACTCAGCCACCCTGAACGAGGACGGGAGAAACGTGCGTAAGATCCTCATCGCCAACCGGGGAGAGATCGCTGTCCGGGTCATCCGCGCGTGCCGGGACGCCGGATACGCAAGTGTCGCGGTGTACGCCGAACCCGATATCGATGCGCTCCACGTCCGAATTGCCGACGAAGCGTACGCCCTCTCGGGCAGCACACCGGGCGACTCCTATCTACGGATAGACAAGATTCTCGACATCGCTCGGGTGAGTGGCGCCGACGCCGTCCACCCCGGGTACGGGTTCCTCTCGGAAAACGCAGACTTCGCCGAGGCGGTCGTCGCCGCGGGCCTGACCTGGATCGGCCCACCGCCCGAGGCCATCCGGCGCCTGGGCGACAAGACCGCCGCCCGCCACATCGCCCTGGCCGTGGGTGCGCCGCTCGCGCCCGGCACGGCCGACCCGGTCGCCGGCGTCGCGGAGGTCGTGGCGTTCGCGGATCAGTACGGCCTGCCGGTCGCCATCAAGGCTGCTTTCGGTGGCGGCGGGCGCGGGCTCAAGGTCGCGTGGAATGCCGACGACCTACCCGAGCTCTTCGAAAGCGCGGTGCGGGAGGCCACCGCCGCCTTCGGCCGGGGCGAGTGCTTCGTCGAGCGCTACCTGGACCAGCCACGCCATGTCGAGACCCAGATCCTCGCTGACAACCACGGCACCGTCGTCGTGGTCGGCACCCGGGACTGTTCGTTGCAGCGCCGCTACCAGAAACTCGTCGAAGAGGCCCCGGCTCCGTTCCTCACCGAGGAACAGCACACCTCACTCTATGAGGCATCCCGGGCCATCTGCAGGGAGGCCGGCTACGTCGGTGCGGGCACGGTCGAGTTCCTCGTCGCCCGGGACGGCATGATCAGCTTCCTTGAGGTCAACACCCGGCTGCAGGTCGAGCATCCGGTCACCGAGGAGACCAGCGGCGTCGACCTCGTCCGTGCGCAGTTCCGCATCGCCGAAGGCGAAGCGCTCGACCCGGCGGACCCGACTCCGCGAGGGCACTCGATCGAGTTCCGTATCAACGGCGAGGATCCGGGACGTAACTTCCTGCCGGCCCCGGGCACGGTCACCCGGTTTATCGCGCCCACCGGCCCGGGCGTGCGGGTCGACGCCGGCATCGAGTCCGGCGCCGTCATCGGCGGCGCCTTTGACTCGCTGCTCGCCAAGCTGATCGTCACCGGCGCGACCCGAACCGAAGCGCTGGAGCGCGCCCGCCGCGCGCTGGACGAGATGGTCGTCGACGGCATGGCCACGGTGCTGCCGTTCCATCGCGCCGTCGTACGGGACCCGGCGTTCGCACCGGCCGACGCGACCGAGCCGTTCCGCATACACAACCGCTGGATCGAGACCGAGTTCGACAACACCATCCCGGTCTTCACCGGCGGGGTGGATGCCGACACCGGGCCGGCGGAACGGGAGTCGGTGGTGGTCGAGGTCGGCGGCCGACGCCTTGAGGTCGTCCTACCCGCGGGCTTTGGAGCCGCGGCCGGCCCGGCGGCCGGTCGCACCGCCCCGCCCCGGCGACGCTCCGGCTCGAAAGCCGCGCGCGCCGTCACCGGCAACGCGCTGACCAGCCCCATGCAGGGCACCATCGTCAAGATCGCAGTCAGTGACGGCGACACGGTCGAGCCCGGCGACCTCGTCGTCGTCCTGGAAGCGATGAAGATGGAGCAGCCGATCACCGCGCATCGGGCGGGTACCGTGACCGGGCTCGCCGCAACCGTCGGCGGCGTCGTCTCCAGCGGCGCCGTCCTGTGTGAGATCAAGGACTAGAAGGAATCTGTTCGTAGGCTGGCCCCATGGACGCTGGTAGCAAGAGGGCTCTGTCCTCAGACCACCTGAACCCGGCTGCGCCCGCCAGCCCAACGCCCGCCAGCCCAACGCCCGCCAGCCCAACGCCCGCCAGCCCGCAGCCCGTCCGGGAGCCGCATCCGCCCCTGACCGGTCGGGTGTACTACCTGGTGGGTGGGACGCTGCCACCGCAGTACTCGTCATGGGTGTCGCACGATCTGACGAGTCCGCGGTGGCGGGTCCGGCAGGCTTCCCGCCTGCCGCTGCTCATGGTGCCGTTCGCGATCGTGTTCGCACTGTTGCCCGGGCGGCTGGACGTCCGGCTCACCATTTCGATCTTCCTGCTGGCCGCGGCGGTGGGGCTCGGATTCGCCACTGCCGGTCACTTCCGCAACCGACGCCTCGTCCAGCACGGCTTTCCACCGGTTGTCCCGCCCGAGGAGGACGAGGCCATCGATCAAAACCCCGCGAACAGGTCCCGGGGGATGGCGATCCGTGCGGCTTCGGACAGGGAACCGGAAACCGAGGGATAGATCGCAAACGTGTGGGCGACCTGGTCGACGGTCAGACCATTGGCGACCGCCAGCGACACCGGAAAGATCAGTTCTGATGCCCGCGGCGCCACGATGACCCCGCCCAGGATGCTGCCGCTACCGGGCCGGCAGAACAGTTTGACAAAGCCGTCAGTGACGGCCTCCATCTTCGCGCGCGGGTTCCGGGCGAGCGGGAGGACCGTGGTGTGAGCAGCAACCGCGCCTGATTCGATCATCCGCTGGGAGATGCCAACGGTCGCGATCTCCGGTTCGGTGAAGATGTTCGACGACACGGTGCCCAACCGCAGTGGGGTGACCGCCTCACCGAGCGCGTGCCACATCGCGATCCTGCCCTGCATGGCGGCGACGGACGCCAGCGGCAGTACACCGGTGCAGTCACCGGCGGCGTACACGCCGGGCACCGACGTTCTCGACATCCGGTCGACCTCGATGTGACCGGTGGCGCTGCGTCGAATCCCGACATCGGTCAGGCCGATGTCGGAGGTTCGCGGTACCGATCCGACCGCCATCAGGACGTGGCTGCCGCTGATGATCCTGCCGTCGTCGAGATCCACTTCTACCCCGCCGGTGACCCGGCGGGCCGCCGTTGCCCGGGACCGGCCCAGCACGGTGACGCCCCTGCGCTGGAAGACATCCTCCAGCACCCGGGCCGCGTCGGGATCCTCACCGGGCAGTACCCGGTCACGGGAGGAGACAAGCGTCACCTGCGCCCCGAGCGCCCGGTAGGCGCTGGCGAACTCGGCGCCGGTGACACCGGACCCGACCACGATCAGATGCTCGGGCAGCCTGTCGAGGTCGTAGAGATGGCGCCAGGTGAGAATCCTCTCACCATCGGGTGTCGCCGCCGGCAGGATCCTCGGCGACGCGCCGGTGGCGATCAGCACGATGTCACCGAAGAAGGCCTCGCCGGAATCGATCTCGACGGCATGCGGACCGACCAGCCGCCCGTGGGCGTGCACGACCCGGACGGCCTCCTTCTCCAGCCGGGTCTCGATGTCCCGGGACTGCGCCTGCGCCAGCCCACGCACCCGGGCATAGACCCGCTCAATGTCAACGCTGACGCCGGCGGGAAGCCCGGGGCCGGGTGTCGCGCGGGCATCCCAGCCCGCTTCGGGCAGCACGAAACCCCCGTCACGTAGCCGAACACCGAGCGAGGGCGCCGCGGCCAGTGCGGTCATCGCCGCCGATGTGGCGATCAACGTTTTGGACGGAACACAGTCAGTGAGAACACAGGCACCCCCCGTCCCATCCGAATCGATGAGCGTGACAAATGCCCCGAGCTCGGCACCGACAAGCGCCGCCTCATACCCTCCGGGGCCTCCTCCGAGGATGACGATTCGCGGCACGTACGCGCTCCCTTCCGTGGGCGAGCTGCTCTCCAGTTAGCCGGGGACTGCGGCCTCCGGCGGCGCGCGAGGAACAGCATCGCGCCGCCTTCGGCCAGCGACCTGGGGACTGCGGCCTCCGGCGGCGCACGAGGAACAGCATCGCGCCGCCTTCGGCCCTCCAGCTATCTTGCCTCCCGCCGCGCGCCGCACCGCTGGGATCCGGAGCGACTTTCGTACAATCGGGGAAAGGTGGCCCGCTGGGCTGGCGCGTCAGCCCCGCCGGCCTGGACCGGCCCGGCCCGTCACCGCAGTCGGGCGGAAGGTGGGTACGGTAGGCGCCAGTGGAGATTCTTGAAATATGCCGTCGCACGAACGGTGACGGTCGCGACGAAAGAGCCTGCGGAAGACGCACGCCATGACCATGTACGCCGCCTACGGCAGCAACCTCGATCCGGCTCAGATGAAGGAGCGCGCGCCGCGCGCTCCGGTCATCGGGACCGGCTGGATACACGGCTGGAGACTCACCTTCGGCGGCGAGGACGTCGGTTGGGAGGGCGCGCTCGCCTCGATCGTCGAGTCCCCCGGATCCCGGGTCTACGTGATGCTCTACGACATCGACCGGCGTGACCTGCGACAGCTCGACGTGTGGGAAGGCGCCGACGCGGGCCTCTACACCCGCATCCGCGTCCGGGTGTCCACGCTGGACGGCGAGGCGTTGGCCTGGACGTACGTGCTGGACGCCTACGAAGGCGGCCTGCCGTCCAAACGGTACGTGTCGATCATGGCTGACGCGGCGGAGCGGGCCGGCGCCCCGGCCGACTACGTCGCCTACCTGCGCAGCCGCCCGACCGCCTAGGCAGGGCGCTTGCGCAGCCGCCTACGGGTGGTCGATCGGCGCGGCGCGCATGGCCGGCTCCTGGTGTCCAAGCGGCTCCTGGTGCCCGACGGCCTGCCCACGGGCGGCCAGCTCGTCGCCCAACAACCCGAGGATGCGCACGAGGTCGGCCTGGTCCTGCGCGGACAGTGCGTCGAACAGCGTCGAAGCCCGTTCGATGTGTTCACGACCGAGCCTGTCCACGACCCGTTCACCCTTGCTCGTCAGGGTGATGAGCGTCGCCCGGCGGTCGTTCGGATGCCGGGCACGGCGTACCAGACCTTCGTGCTCGAGGGTGTCCACGAGCCCGGTGACGGCCCGGGCCGTCGTTCCGAGATCCTCGACAAGATCGCGCATGATAGGCGGATGCGGATGGTGTCGCAGAGCCGACAGTAGCCGCACGCCAGCCGGACTCACACCACCGAAGCCAACAGTAGTCTTTACGTAACGCACCCAGGCGGGACCGAACCGGGCAAACGCATAGAATACCTGCTCCCGCAGGGGGCATCCGATTCCATCACCATGCGCCGCCTTTCGATCACTCATCGGACAAACCATTACTGGCTTCACAATCACTGGTGGTACTGTTACCGACGTCAACATGCGCAAGCACAGATCATCTTAACGAGTGGGGAGACGCCGATGCCGGCGCTCGCACGCTGGTGCCTCCGGCACCGTCGTCTTGTGATCCTTTTCTGGATCGTTGCGTTCGTTGTCGGCGGCGCCACAGCCGGCACCACCACCAAACGCCTGACCTTCGACTTCTCCCTACCCGGCCAGCCCGGCTTCGAGACCTCCCAGAAGATACTCGCGACCTACCACACCCAGGGTCAGGGAGCGCCGATCATCCTGGTGTTGGCCGCGAAACCCGGCGACAAGGTCGACGACCAGCAGGCGACGGACACCTTCGCCGCGGTCGAACACGACGTGCATGGCGTGCGGGTCGTCGGGAAGGCCGCCACGGGCGACAACGTCTTCACCACCGCCGACGGGCGGGCCCAGTTCGCCTACGTCTTCTACCCACCGCAGACCAGCTTCGCATCCGCGACCCTTGACGACCTGAAGACGTCAATCGCCGCACACACGCCGGCATCGCTGACCGGGACCGTCACCGGCATGGACGAACTCGCGGCCAACGGCGGCGGCGGCGACGGCGGGCCGGGGGTACTGGTCGAAACCCTGCTCGCCGGTGTCGGCGCCCTGGCGATCCTCGCGTTCGTCTTCGCCTCCATGCTCGCGCTGGTGCCGCTGCTCGTCGCGGCGGTGTCGATCATGTCGACCTTCCTGATCCTGCTCGGACTGACCGTCTTCGCGGATGTGTCGTTCCTGGTGCAGTTCCTCGTCTCCCTGATCGGCCTCGGTGTCGCCATCGACTACTCGTTGCTGATCGTCACCCGGTGGCGCGAGGAACGGGCCCACGGCCGGGAGAACCACGACGCGATCGTGGCCTCGATGGCGTCGGCGGGCCACGCCGTGCTGTTCAGCGGCCTCACCGTCGCGATCGGCCTGGTCGCGCTGGTCGTCATCCCGGTACCCTTCCTGCGCTCCGTCGGCTACGGCGGAATGCTCATCCCGGTGGTCAGTGTGGCGGTCACCACCACGCTGCTGCCCGCTCTGCTCGGGGGCATCGGCCCGCGGGTCGACTGGCCGCGGATCCGGCACGAGAACACCGCGAGCCGGTTCTGGACCAGGTGGGCATCGCTGGTCGTGCGCCACCGCTGGATCGCCGCAGGTGCCGGTGCAGCCATCCTCACCGCTCTGATCATTCCGTTCTTCGGGATCCAGATCGGCACGGCGCAGTCCTCGTCGCTGACGAAGACAGGGCCGGCCTACGAGGCGCTGAAAGTCCTTGAGGACGGCGGTGCGCCGAAAGGCATCCTCACCCCGGCCGAGATTCTGGTCGACGCACCGGCGGCCGGCGAGGTGGTGCGACGCGTGCGCGCGGTGGACGGCGTGGCCACCGCGACGGCCCCGACCGGTCCCGCGTCGAACCGGGCCGGCACCTCGATCGTCCTTGCCGTGCCGAACAACGAGACCGCGGGCGGCAGCAGCACCGACCCGATCCGGCGGATGCGGTCCGCCCTGGACAACGTGCCCGGGTTCATCGGTCTGACCGGGATCGGCGCACTGCAGCTGGACTACATCCATGCTGTCTACGGGGCGTTCCCGCTGGCGCTCGGCCTGATTGTCCTGATCACCTACATACTGCTGGTGCGCGCCTTCCGCTCACTCCTGCTGCCGCTCAAGGCGGTGTTGTTCAACCTCGTATCGCTGGGGGCGACCTTCGGCGCCGTCGTGCTGTTCTGGCAGCGCGGGTACGGCTCCGAGCAGATCTATGGCATTCATGGCACCGGCTCGATCACCTTCTGGCTACCTCTGATGGTCTTCGCGTTCCTGTTCGGCCTGTCGATGGACTACGAGGTGTTCATCCTCGCCCGCATCCGGGAGGAATACGACGCCAATGGTGACACCGACGGCGCCGTCATCGAAGGAGTCGGCCGTACCGGGCGGCTTGTCACCTCGGCCGCGCTGATCCTGTTCCTGTCGTTCCTGTCGCTGTCGAGCGGACCGCAGACCGACATCAAACTGTTCGCGACGGCGCTCGGCTTCGGCATCCTGCTCGACGCCACCGTCGTGCGGATGCTGCTGGTGCCGGCGTTGGTGTCGCTGTTCGGCGACTGGAACTGGTACCTGCCGGACTGGACCGCGAAGCTGCTGCGGGTGCAGGAATCCCACACCCATGACGGCCCGGGTGTTCCGCAGCCGCGGTCCCGCCGCGAGACCGAGGTCCAGACGTCCAGATAACCCGGCCCGTCCCGGGGTTGGGTTGACCATGATGGTCAACCCAACCCCGGGGGGTGTTGCGGGCTGTGCCGCAACGACGGGTACGACAGGTACGACAGGTACGTCAGAACGACGCGGCGGCCCGCTCCAGTGCCTGCAGCGCGGACGCGGCAAGGAACCGCACGCCGATTCCGATCGCCGCCTCATCCACGTCGAAGCTGCCCTGGTGCAGGTCGTAGGTGGGTCCCTCAGGTATGCGGGTACCGAGGCGGGCAAGCGCGCCGGGTACGTGGTCCAGATACCAGGCGAAGTCCTCGCCGCCGAGGGACTGCGTCACCGACATCTCCGCGCCGGGCGCAAGGACGCGATGCACGGCCGTCCGGAACAGCTCGATGGTCTCGATGCTGTTCACCACCGGTGGTACCCCACGCCGGTACTCGAGGGCGAGATCCGCCCCGTAGGGGGCGACGATCTGCTCGGCGAGCCGTCGCACGAGCGCCGGCACGTCCTCCCAGGTATCCCGGGACAGCGTACGGACCGTCCCGGCGATGCTGCCCGCCCGCGGAATCGCGTTGGCCACGGTGCCCGCCTCGACGTGCCCCCACACCAGCGACAGCGACGAGCGTGGGTCCACCAGGCGGGACAGCGCCGCGGGTAGTTCCACCGCCAGCCTGGACAACGCGTAGATCAGATCAACGGTGTTCTGCGGACGGGACGTGTGGCCGCCGGGGCCGCTGAGGGTGACCCTGACCGAGTCGGCCGCCGAGGTGATGGGGCCGGCGCGCAGCCCGATCGTCCCGACGTCCAGGGACGGGTCACAGTGCACGGCCATGACGGTGGACACCGACTTGAGTACGCCGGCGTCGATCACGTCCAACGCACCGCCCGGCATGGTCTCCTCGGCCGGTTGGAACACGAGCCGGACGGTTCCCGCCAGCGGATTGGCCCGGGCGAATTCGGCGAGCGCCAGCCCCACCCCGAGCACGACGGCCGTGTGGACGTCGTGGCCGCAGGCATGGCAGACGCCGGGAACGGTCGAGCCGTAGGGGACGTCCTTCACGTCCAGCACGGGCAGCGCGTCGATGTCGGCACGTACCATGACCATCGGGACGTCCGGCCGATCAGATGCGGTGCCCGTCCCCGCAGCGCCGGAGGACGTCGTGGCCGTCTTAGCCGTAGTAGCCGTCACAGCCGTCGTGTCCCGGCCGATCGGGCCGATGTCACACCACAGGCCCGTCCCGGCCGGCAACGGATGCGGCGCCAGGCCGGCGGCCGACAGGCGGGCCGCGATGGCACGGGTCGTCCGGTGTTCCTGCCTGCCCAGTTCCGGATGAGAATGAAGATCACGTCTGAACGCGACGAGCTCGCTTTCATGCTGGTTCAGCCAGCTGGCGACCGCCTCGGGGGCGTTCGCCATCATGTCGGCCGTCCAGCCTGTGCCCGCTGTCCACGCTCACGTCGTGCGCCCGCCCGGATGACCTGATCAGGGCGGATATCCGCGTACAGCAAAGGCCTGACCCCACCTCTCCACCACCGTCGGCCCGGATTCACCGTACGGGCCGACGAAACTCCATCTCCTGAAGCAGGGTATCCACCACGGCCACCAGATCCCCATCAGCCCGCCGCGCCGCCATCCGCTGCCGCTCGCTGCTCGAGCCGACATCCAGAATGTGCAGGACGTCAGCCAGTTCGTCAGTACATGCCAGCCTGCGCGCCACCGGCAGAAGATCGTCTACAAGATCAACAATCTCATCGCGGATACTGCGTGTCGCGCCACGGTCATCCACGACGATCTCGGCGGCAAGACCGTAGCGGGCTGCCCGCCACTTGTTCTCCTGGACGACCCATCGGTGTGGTGTCGGTAACGTGTAGCCCCGGTCGAGCTGGGTGTCCATCCGGTCGACCAGACACTGCGTCAGCGCGGCGACCGCCCCGACCTCCAACAGTGTCGGCAACCCGTCGCAGATACGTAGCTCCACCGTGCCGAAGTTCGGATGCGGGCGGATGTCCCACCACAGCTCACGAATGGTTTCGGCGGTACCGGAGGACACCAGCGTCGCCATGAGCTGTTCGAACTGCCCCCAGTCGGCAAGCAGGTACGGCAGGCCCGCGGTCGGCAGGCTCTCGAACAACTTCGACCGCGCCGAGGCCAGACCCGTGTCCAGACCCAGCCAGAACGGGGAGGATGCCGACAGCGCGAGGAAGTGTGGGATGTAGCCGGCGAGGGCGTTCACGATGGGGATCGCCTTTTCGCGCGAGCGGACCCCGACATGCACGTGCACGCCGAAGATCAGAAGACGCCGGGCGATCCACTGCATCCGGTCCATGAGCGAGGCATAGCGGGGGTCCGGGCTGATCTGCTGCGTGTCATAGCGGGTCAGTGGATGGGTCCCGCTGCACATCAGCGCGAGCCCCCGCGGCTCGGCAAGATCCGCCAGGAGATCCACGGTTGCCAAAAGATCCTTTTTGGCCTCGGTCACGGTGTCGCAGACACCTGTGACGACCTCGATGGTCGACTCGAACAGCTCGTGCTTGGCCCGTGGCTCGGCGTCCCGGCCGATCTTATTGTGGTACTCCTCGAGGATGGCCGTCGCCGCCCCACGAAGGTGGCGGGTACCACGATCGACCAGCGCCAGCTCCCACTCGATGCCGAGACTGGACGTCGGCGACGACGAGAACGGTATCTGCATTCCCTGGCCTCCTGCTGCGTACGACTGCTGCATCCGACCCGCGAACCGCTCTGCCCGCCGTGTCCGAACCAGCCAGCACCGTTGCTGGAGACGGATTCGTCGGTCATACCCGCGGGATAACGCGCAACGCCCGACTCCCAGGGCTTCCCGGCAAGCCGGGGGCAGCGTGATCACGACAACCCGTGATCACGAGTACCGCAGGGACGCTGGAACGGGACGCGCCAACCAGGTAACGGTAGGTCGCGCCACGGTCAACCGGAGGCTTTCGCCATGAATCGTGTGCAGGATCCTGGCCCGGCTTCGACGGCTAGGCGGAGGGCAGCACCCGGATGCCCAGCTCACGCAGCTGGCGCGGCTCGATCTCGGTGGGCGCGCCGGTCATCGGGTCAAGCCCGGACTGGGTCTTGGGAAACGCGATGACCTCACGGATGTTGTCCTCGCCGGCCAGGATCGCCACAAGCCGGTCGATGCCGACGGCGAAGCCACCGTGCGGCGGCGCGCCGTAGGAGAACGGCGTCAGGAAGAAACCGAACCGACGGTCGGCCTCGGCCGCTGAGATCCCAAGCGCTGCGAAGACCCGCTGTTGCAGGTCGGGCTCGTGGATTCGGATCGAACCCGAACCCAGCTCCCAGCCGTTGAGCACCAGGTCGTAGGCACGGCTGCGGACCGCCAGCGGCTCGGTCTCCATCCTGTCGACGTCATCGGGATGCGGCCGGGTGAACGGGTGGTGCCCGGGCTTGGGCCGTCCGGTCTGCGCGTCGATCCCCACGAACAGCGGGAAGTCGACGACCCAGACGTAGCGGAAGCCGCCCTCCCCGGCAGCCGGGCGCCCGAGGTCGTTGCGGAGCTGACCGAGCACCTCGCACACGGTCGCCCACTCGTCGGCGACCAGCAGGAGGAGGTCGCCGGTCTCACCGCCGGTCGCCTTCACGATCCCGGCGAGCTCGGCAGCGGACAGGAACTTCGCCACCGGGGACTCCAGCGTGCTGTCCGCGCCGACCCGCATCCACACCAGGCCCTTCGCGCCGAGCTTCTTGGCCCGGTCGGTCAGGGCGTCCAACGCCTTGCGGTTGTGGGTGGCCGAGCCACCGGGGACGCAGATGCCCTTCACCGCGGGCGCCCCGGCGAACGCCTGGAAGCCGCTCGCCGTGAAGATCCCGGTCAGTTCGACGAGCTCCATGCCAAAGCGCAGGTCGGGTTTGTCCACCCCGAACCGGTCCATGGCGTCGTGCCAGGTGATCCGCTCCATCGGCGGCTGCGCGACGCCGGTGACCGTCTCGGTGGCGGCCAGCACCGCGGCCGAGATCACCTCCAGCACGTCGTCCTGGTCGACAAAGCTCATCTCGACGTCGAGCTGGGTGAACTCGTACTGCCGGTCGGCCCGTAGATCCTCGTCGCGCAGGCACCGGGCGAACTGGAAGTAACGGTCGGTGCCGCCGACCATCAGCAGTTGCTTGAACAGCTGCGGAGACTGCGGCAGCGCGTAGAAGCTGCCCGGCGCCTGCCGGGACGGGACCACGAACTCCCGGGCGCCCTCCGGCGTGGACGGCATCAGCAGCGGCGTCTCGACCTCGACGAAGTCCCGGGGCACCAGGGTGGAGCGCAGCGCGGCCAGCACCGCCGAGCGGATCCGCAGGTTGCGCTGCATCCGCTCGCGGCGCAGGTCGAGATAGCGGTAGGTGAGGCGGGTCGACTCGTCGACCGAATCGGCCCGGTCGTCGATCGGGAACGGCGGCGGCGTAGCCGCGGCGAGCACGGTCACCGTGCAGTCACGCAGCTCGACCTCACCGGTACCCAGGCCCGGGTTGACCGTCCCCTCAGGCCGGGCCACCACCGTGCCGGTGACGCTCAGGACGTACTCCGACCGGGCGTCGACGGACCCGTCCACGACGCACTGCACCTGGCCGGAGTGATCGCGCAGGTCGACGAACATCAACGACTGGCCGTGCTGGCGACGGTGGGCTACCCAGCCGCACACCGTGACCGTCTCACCGATGTGCTCTGTACGCAGCGCACCGCACAGGTGTGACCGCATCGCCGTTTTCATCGACCCGTCCGTCCCGCTTCCCTCAGCCTTCGCCCGCGCCTTCAGGGCGTGCCTGACCCGACCGACCTTACCGGCCGGAGAAACGATGACCGAGCGGATATGCCCACGCGCCCGGCGTCACCCCGTCCGACCTCGTCGGGACCGGCCAAACCGCCCGTCCAACCGGCGGCCAACCGCCCACGCACCCAGCGGCCAGTTCACCACGTGCCTAGCGTCCAGTTCACCACGTACCCTGCGGCCAACTGCCCACTGATCACGAAGTCAGATCGCCATCGGGCCTGGTCAGAGCGGCCTACCGGGGCGGCGTAAGGCCCGGATGAGGCGGGAGACCTCGCCGCGCAGGCTTGCCGGCACCCGCAGCACCTGCCGACCGGCCGGGGTCATCAGATCAACGGTGATCAGGTCACCGCGCTTGCGCCCCTGGGACGCCGCGACCGTTCGTCGGTCGAACGCCACGTCGAAGTAGTCACCCGCCCGTGGGAACGGCGCGACGACCAGCAACCGCCGGGTGGTGAGCAGGATCCAGCGGGACGCCCCCAGCCGGTGTCCGATAAAGCGTTCAGCCCTGGCGGTGAGCGCACCGGGACCTGACGGGTCAGTCAGCCTCCCCCTCAGCACGACCTCGGTGAACTCCCCCGGCTCCAGCGGAACGTCCGGTGGCCTGGCCCGGCGTGCCGGCATGCCTCGCACGCGTCCCAGCCTTGCACCACCGGGCACCACACGCGTCCAGGGCAGCACGGACGCACAGGACACCACGCACGCAAGGCTGCCCTGCCCACGGCTCGGCGTTGTGATACCTACCTACCACTGGCGCTAGCTTGTGATACCAAACAGCCCTGTAGGTATCACAAGGACATCGGAACGGTGGGTGGGTATCAGTGCGGCGTGACTCCTTCGCTCCCGAGCAGTCGCGCTACGTCGTGCGGGCCGAGCGCGACTACCTCGCCTTCATCCCACCGCCGCTGCCACCGGCGCTCGACTTCGACCGGTCCCTGGTCGGCCTGCTCTCGGAGGCCGACCGTGCCCTCGGCGAACTTGCCGGCGCTGGTCGCACGTTGTCCAATCCACGCCTGCTGGCCCGCGCGCTCGTCCGCCGGGAAGCCGTGCTGTCCAGCCGGATCGAGGGAACACAGGCGTCCGTGTCGGATCTGGTCCTGTTCGAGGCCGACCAACCAACCCACGACGACGGCAATGACGTCCGGGAGGTGTTCAACTATGTGACGGCAGTCGAACACGCTCTTGATCCGAATCGTCGGCTCCCGCTGAGCGTGTCGTTGCTCCGGGAAGCGCACGCCATCCTGCTGGGCGGCGTCCGCGGCAACTACGCCACTCCGGGCGATGTTCGGCGAAGCCAGAACTGGATCGGAGCGCCCGGGTGCACCCTCGATACCGCGACCTACGTTCCGCCGCCACCCGAGCGACTGTGGGAGTGCCTGGACGCGTTCGAGAAATACCTGCACGCCGACCACGATCTGCCACCACTGGTCACGATTGCGTGTGCGCACTACCAGTTCGAGGCGATCCACCCGTTCCTCGACGGCAACGGCCGGGTCGGCAGACTTCTCGTCGTCCTGTTGCTGGCCGAATGGGACCTGCTCGATGCCCCCCTACTCGACATCTCGGCGTGGATCGAACCGCGACGCGACGAGTACTACTCCGGCC
>NZ_CAUVXP010000060.1:0-30877 GCF_963555955.1 Protofrankia sp. Cas3 | reverse complement strand
TCTCAGCGCCACGGTGGCTGTCACCGGATGTGGCGCTGGAGGTGCGACACGGACCGCTGCCGCGTCGCTTCGTGCGGTGGGCGCGCAGTGCCCCGCCGGCGACCCGGCCGGTCGAGGCGCCGTGGCGGGCGCAGGTCCGCACGGCCCTGCGCCCCGCGCGCCATTCCTCGTCGATCCGAACAGTCAACCGGCCGTGGCCGCGCGTCAGGACGCCGCCAACGCTGCGAGCGCCACGGCGATCGCAGCCAGGCCGATCGCTTTCTCGGTTGGGGACTGGCTGGGTAACGGCGTCCAGGCAGAGGTGGCGGCGCGTAGCGGGCAAGCGGAGCGGGTGGGGGCGACGGCGGTCTTCATGGTCTACGCGATCCCGCACCGCGATATCGGTTCCGGGTTCTCCGCCGGCGGAGAACCCGATGCCGCCGCCTACCGGGCATTCACGCGGCAGGTGGCGGCGGGAATCGGCACGCGTGCGGCCGTCGTCATCCTGGAGCCGGATTCGCTGGCACAGATGGACAGTCTGTCCATGGCCGACCAGCAGGAGCGTTACCAGTTGCTGAACGACGCTGTTGACGTCTACGGCAGACTGGCCGCTACCAGCGTCTACCTCGACGGCGCCCACTGCGGATGGACGGCGGCACCGGTCATCGCCGACCGGCTGAGCCGGGCTGGCGTGCGACGGACCCGAGGCTTCGCGGTCAACGTGTCGAACTACTACCGGACCCGGGACGAGGTGGCTCGCGCCGAAGTGATCTCGGCGCTGGCCGGTGGTGCCCATTTCGTCGTCGACACCTCACGCAACGGACGCGGCCCGGCTGCCGCCACCATCAAGGATCCCTGGTGCAACCCGCCGGGCCGAGGACTCGGGGCTGCGCCGACCACCGACACCGGCAGCCCGCGGGCGGACGCCCTGCTCTGGATCAAGGTTCCAGGGGCCAGCGACGGGGAGTGCGGTCGGAACAACCCCTCGGCCGGCATCTGGTGGCCGACCCAAGCCGACGAGCTCGTCCGCAACGCCGAGTCCTGAACTCCGTCCGTCGCCAGCGGCCGTTCATGGTCGGAGAGGTGGTCGATCCCACCGGCCTGATCCGCACGATTGAAGATCCACCGACCGCCTAGCCTTGGCCGCCAGCTGCGGCGCCCATGGCTTCGGCGGCGCGGCGGGACAGCTCCTCGGCTGGAACGTCTTCAATGTGGGTCGCCACGCTCCACCGGTGCCCGAACGGGTCCTCGAACTGCCCGGTCCGGTCACCGTAGAACTGGTTCTCGACCGGGCGCAGGCTCTTGGCGCCGGTCTTGACCGCACGATCATAGGTCGCGTCCACGTCCGCCACGTACACGTGGATGGTGACCGGCGTTCCGCCCACGGTCTTCGGACCTGCCGCGTCCATTTCGGGGTATTCGTCCGACAGCATGATCATAGAACTGCCGATCGTGAGCTCCGCATGGCCGATCTTTCCGTCTGGCGCGGCCATGCGCATCCGCTCGGTTGCGCCGAAAACCCGCGTGTAGAAATCGATGGCGTCGGCCGCGCCGTCGACGTGCAGGTACGGGGTGATCACGGGGTAGTCGGCGGGGATCGGCTCGACTGCTGTGGTCATCGTTTGTTCTCCTTGGCTGGCTGTCGTGGCAGGGTTGACGCGGTGGGCTTCGACAAGCGGTGGGGTGCAAAAAGCGGTGGGGTGCAATCGACGGAACGCATCCCATGCTAGCACATACGTTCGAATATGAACCAGCGCGTTCCGTTGTGCGGCCGGACGGTGCCGTCCGGGGCGGCCGATGACATCACCGGCAGGACTGTCACGGGCATCCGGCATCCGGCATCCGGCATCCGGCATCCGCGTCACGGTCACACCTGGGGCCGCCAGGGGACGAATCGGTCGCGCGCCGGAGCCTCCCAGATGGCCCACGGCCGGACGCCCGAACTCCACAGCTCGTCCAGGATGAGACGATCCTTAGCCGTATCCATGGCCCGCCAGAACCCGCGGTAGCGATAACCACCCAGCCTGCCCGCCCGAGCGAGCCGGGTGAAGGGCGCATCCACCAGATCCTCGCCTGGATGGATCAGGTCGAAGACGGTGGGCCGCAGGACGAAGAAGCCCGCATTGATCCAGATTTCCTGTTCCGCCATGGGCGCGATCCTGTTGATCGCGGTCGAGTCCGGCCGGAAGTCGACGGTGTGGATGGTCTCGGGTGGCCGCACCGCGAGCAGGGTGGCGACGGCATCGGAGCGGTGAGCTTCGTCGATCAGCTCTGGCAGCGGGACGTCGGACAGGCCGTCCGCGTAGTTGGCGAGGAACAGATCCTCGGCGCCGACGAGGCTTCGCACCGCCCGAAGCCGTTGTCCGACCGGCACGCGCAGGCCGCTGTCGACGATCGTGATCGACCACCCGGCAGCCTCGCCGTCGAGCAGATGCTGTCGCGGCACACCGGGCAGGGCCGTCGGCTCGTCGAGGTGTTCGGCGCAGAGGTCCCCGACCCAGTTCCGGACACATTCGCCCCGGAAGCCCACACAGAGGATGAAGTCGGTGTGTCCGTAGGTCGCATACCATTTCATGAGATGCCAGAGAATGGGCTTTCCGCCGACCAGGTGCAGCGGTTTCGGCGCATCCGAGGCGCGTTTCGGGGTGGATTCCTGGCCCGTGCCCGCGTCCAGTAGACGTTGTCCCTGGCCGCCGCAGAACAGAACAACTTTCATACGGAACTTCTTTCCCGCGCAGGCGCGCGGCAGGCAGTCCGCCACGGACATTCCCCGCCGCCGGCCGGACGGGGCGATGGGGAATCGACCAGTGGGCGTGGTGTCGGCCGGTGCGTGTCGCGGCTGCCGTCGACGTCCGCCTGATGAATATCATGCGGGCGCTGCTATGGTCCGTAAGTAGGTAGGGGGTGGGGGTAGGAAAGCGTTGCAGTGCTTGCCCGTTTCGGAGGTTGTGTGTCGACAGGGCCGCGCCGGAGGGCCGCACGCGGGTCGGTGCGCCACCACTCGCGGCACCGGCAACTCGTTCGTCTTCGACGGTTGTTGGCCCTCAGCGCCGTTGTCATTTCGGTACTTGCCGGTTTTGCCTTCGAAGGCACCATCGTCCCATCGTCGCGCCCATCCGCAGCGGACCTGGTGCTTTCCGGTCACGGTGGCACGGTCGCCTCCACGCGGCCTGTGACGGTTGCGCAGGCAATGGGCGCGCTCGGCGACAGGCCGGACCCCGCCCGATCCACGGCACGCCCCCTGCCAGGGTCGAGTGTGGCTCGGGCGGGGTCGGTGTCGCAGCCCGGGTCCGCGCCGACATCGACGCCCATCCCGGAACCCACGTCTGCACCCTTGGTGCTCTCACGCACGCAGACCGGTAACCCGTTTGCCGGCGCACGCTTCTATGTCGACCCCGGCAGCGCCGCGGCTGCGGCGGTTGGCCGGCTGCGTGGCAGTCTTCCCGCGAGTGCCGACGCGTTGAGCCGAATCGCGAATACGTCCCATGCGGACTGGTTTGTCGGTCCTGTTACCGCGGGTGGCGTCCAGTCCGCGGTCGCGGGCCGGGTGGCGCGGATCCGGGCCACCGGGGCGCTGCCGGTCCTGGTCGCCTACGCGATCCCCAACCGTGACTGCGGAGGTTACTCGGGCGGCGGGGCCAGTAGCCCGGCGGCGTACAGATCGTGGATCTCCGGCTTCGCCGCGGGTATCGGTCGCGGTCCGGCGACTGTCATTCTTGAGCCAGATGCCCTGTCCCAGCTCGATTGTCTGCCCGCGGCCGACCGCCAGACCCGTTACGGGCTGCTCTCGGATGCGGTCGACGCGCTCGGCGGCATCGGGGTGAGCGTCTACCTCGACGCGGGCAACGCCGGCTGGCACGACGCCGCCGAGATGGCGACCAGGCTGCGGGCCGCCGGAGTCGACCGGGCGCGCGGGTTTGCTCTGAACGTCTCGAACTTCGACGAGACGGCCGACGAGCGGGCCTACGGAGACGCGGTCTCCGCAGCTGCCGGTGGAATGCCCCACTTCGTCATCGACACCAGCCGTAACGGCCTGGGCCCGGCGCCCGGCAGCGTCTGGTGCAACCCACCAGGCAGGGCCCTGGGCGTGGGCCCGACGGCCGATACCGGTGACCCGCGTGCCGACGCCCTTCTGTGGATCAAGATTCCCGGCGAATCGGATGGTACGTGCAACGGCGGCCCCCCCGCCGGGCAGTGGTGGCTTGACTACGCGATAGGTCTGGCCGTCCGTGCCGCGGCCTGATCGTCGGTCAGGACGTGGCGTAGTAGGCCGCCAGGCTGGCGAAGTCGTCGCCACCGTGCCCGGCGTCGGACGCCTCCGCGGCCATGGCGAGCGTGGTCGTGGCCAGGGGCAACGCCCGCTCCGCGGCGCCCATCGCGATCCGAAGATCTTTGATCATGGCGTCCAGAGTGAAGGCCGCCGGGGTGAAGAGGTCGTCGGCGAGCATCGGACGCTTGTAGTTCACGATGGACCCGAGCGCACCGTCGGAGAGTTCGGCCAGTAGCAGGTTGCGGTCGATACCCAGATCCGATCCGAGCCGCAGCACCTCGCCCAGGGCCGCGGTGGAGAGCGTCAGTCCCAGGTTCACCACGGTTTTCAACGCAGTCGCGGTTCCGATACCGCCAACCCGGTGTGTGCTGCCGAACAGGGAGAGCAGGCCTTCGGCGGCCGCGGCGTCGGCCGCGGCCGCCCCGACCAGTACCCGCAGGGTGCCTTCGCGGGCTGGCCCGACGGTGCCCACCACCGGCGCCTCGACGTAGCGCAGATCCGCCTTTGCCACGAGCTGCCCAAGGTCGCGGCTGGTCGACGGCGAGACAGACGTCGAATTGATCACTAGCGTCGCCGGGGGCGCGCCGGCGATCAATTCGTCGATCACCTGGCGGGCTGAACTGTCGTCGAAGACCATCAGCACGACGGCGTCGGTATCGGTGACCGCGGCCCGAACGGAGAGCGCCTCGCGTGCACCGGCGGCTGTCAACTCCCCCGCGCGACCCGGCGTCCTGTTCCAGACGGTCAGGTGGTGGCCGCCACGCAGGACATGCCGAGCCATTTCTCGGCCCATCCGTCCGAGCCCGAGGAACGTGACGTTCATTGCTCTGCCTCCCGTGTGCGCTCCCCCTTGCGCATTAGCAATGCGACCTGTGCGACCTGTGGGACGTCTGTCCCCGCCCTGCCTGGCCTACCCGCACGGTGGGCGCGCCAGCCAGTCGAAGGGCGTTTGTTCGGAAAACTTACTAGTTGGCCGGGTGTGGCGCCCGGCGAACGCAGCCAGCGGCCGCCGGGCGATCGAGGCGGTAGCTTCGCTCCCGTCGATACCCGGCGATGTGCCGTGGACGGCTTCGTGCAGCGACGGTTCGTGGAGCGACGGTTCGTGGAGCAGGGAGGGAATGCGATGGGTGCCGACGAGTCGGTGGGACGAACGGACGTCGAGGGCATGGCGGGCGAGGGGAGTATGAGGGGCATTGAGGTGGAGCGGGCGGTCAGTGGGCTCAAGCCGGCTGACGTCGCCGCGGTTCTGACCGACGAGGCGCTCGCGTTCGTCGCGGGCCTGCAGCGCGGTTTTTCCGAGCGCCGGGCCGAGCTGCTGGAGCGACGTCGTGAGCGCCGGCGGTCCATCGCAGCCGGGGCGAGCCTGGACTTCCTGGCCGAGACCGTGGACGTCCGCGACGGAGACTGGGTCGTTGCGCCACCCGCGCCGGGCCTGATCGACCGCCGGTGCGAGATAACCGGGCCGACCGACGCCAAGATGGTCATCAACGCGCTCAACAGCGGGGCACGGGCCTTCATGGCCGATTTCGAGGACGCAAACGTACCCACCTGGTCAAATATGATTACCGGGCAGCGAAACCTGACCGAGGCGATCACACGGACCCTGGTGTACACGGGCCCGGATGGCCGGGAATACGCCCTGGGCGAGGAGCCTGCGACGCTTATTGTGCGTCCACGCGGCTGGCATCTGCCCGAACGCCATGTGCTGGTCGACGGTGAACCGGTCAGCGGTGCCCTGTTCGACTTCGGGATGTATGTGTTCCGCAACGCCCACGCACTGGTTTCGGCCGGCGCCGGGCCATACTTCTACCTGCCGAAACTGGAAAGTCACCGTGAAGCCCGGTTGTGGAACGACGTGTTCGCCGTGGCCGAGGATTCCCTCGGGCTCGCCCGTGGGACGATCCGGGCAACCGTTCTCATCGAGACCCTTCCGGCGGCCTTCGAGATGGAGGAGATTCTCTACGAACTGCGGGAACATTCTGCCGGCTTGAACGCCGGTCGATGGGACTACATGTTCTCCACCGTGAAGACGTTCCGCGCGCGTGGTGCCGACTTCCTGCTGCCCGACCGTGGCGCCGTCACCATGACCGTGCCGTTTATGCGCGCCTACACCGAGCTGTTGGTGGCCACCTGCCACCGCCGTGGCGCGCATGCCATCGGCGGGATGGCTGCGTTCATCCCGAGCCGCCGTGATCCAACGGTCAATGCGCGTGCCCTGGCAAAGGTCCGGGACGACAAGGAACGGGAGTCCCGCGACGGTTTCGACGGGAGCTGGGTGGCCCATCCCGACCTGGTGCCGGTCTGTACCGAGGTGTTCGACGCCGTGCTCGGCGGGCGCCCGCACCAGATCGACCGGCAGCGTGATGACGTCACCGTGACGGCACGGCAGTTGCTCGCGATCCGCGACACCCCGGGTTCGATCACCGAGGCGGGCCTGCGCAACAACATCAGCGTGGCCATCCGGTACCTGGAGAGCTGGTTGCGGGGCGTCGGCGCGGTCGGTATCGACAACCTGATGGAGGACGCGGCCACCGCTGAGATCTCACGTTCGCAGATCTGGCAGTGGATCGCCGTGCGGGCCCGCCTGGCCGACGGCCGGCCGGTGACCGCGGATCTCGTCCGGGAGATCGAGGCCGAGGAGCTGGCCGCGATCCGGTCCGCCGTCGGCGAACCGACATTCGAGGTCGGGCGCTACGCCGACGCGGCAGCCCTGTTCGAGCGGGTGGCGCTGGCGGACGAGTTCGTCGAGTTCCTCACCGTCCCCGCCTATGAGCAGGTGGAATGATCTGAGCCGGTGCAGTGATCCGGTTGCGGCCTCCGTCCCGACGGTGCCGGCCGCGCTGATGTCGCCCGTACGGGCCCATCACTGGCACTATGGAAACGGTTCTCAGCTCGTACACGAGAGGTGTATATGCCGCTACAGGAGCATGCCTTCGCCGATGTGGCGGATGTCCGCAGCCGCTTGGAGGCGGCAGGCTACCTCGCGGACCACGCGATCGCCACGACCGTCTTCCTGGCCGACCGGCTGCGCAAGCCGCTGCTCGTCGAAGGGCCGGCCGGTGTGGGCAAGACGGAGCTGGCCAAGGCGCTGGCTGCCGCGACCGATGCCGAGCTGATCCGACTCCAGTGCTACGAAGGCCTGGACGAGGCCCGGGCGCTCTACGAGTGGAACTACAAAAAGCAGCTCCTGCGCATCCAGGCCGGGCGCAACGACGAGTCGTGGGACGAGACCCATGACGACATTTTCAGCGAAGAGTTCCTGCTGGCGAGGCCGTTGCTGGCCGCGATCCGGCGCAACGACCCAACCGTGCTCCTGATCGACGAGACGGACAAGGCCGACGTCGAGGTTGAAGGGCTGCTGCTGGAGGTGCTCTCGGACTTCCAGGTGACGATTCCCGAGTTCGGCACGATTGTGGCGAGCCGCCGTCCGTTCGTGGTCCTCACCAGCAACGCGACGCGGGAGCTTTCCGAGGCGCTCAAGCGTCGCTGTCTGTACCTCTACCTGGAGTATCCCTCGCCGGCGCGGGAGAAGGAGATCGTCCTCGCTCGTGTCCCGGAACTGCCCGAACAGCTTGCCGAGGCCATCGTCCGGACCATCCGGGCGCTGCGGGCGATGGAGCTGAAGAAGGCGCCGTCGATCGCCGAGACGATCGACTGGGCACAGACCGTGCTTGCGCTGGGTATCGACACCCTGGACGAGGAGGCGGTGGCATCCACGCTGGGTGTCGTCCTCAAGCACGCGAGTGACCATGCGCGTGCGATCGGCCAGCTCAAACTCGGTCCGAACTGACCTGAACTGACGTGAACCGACGTGAACCGACTCGACCTGACCGGACGTGACGTGGCCTGCCGTGGCCTGAGGTGATGGGACGGCCGAGATGAGCGTGCTGGACCGTACGGTGGCGTTCACCGCCGCACTGCGCAAGGCTGGTGTGCCGGTGAGTAGCGCCGAGACCGTGGACGCCTCCCGCGCGCTCGGTGCGGTCGGGTTGCTCGACCGCGGGGCGCTGCACGCGGCGTTCGCGGCGACGATGTGCAAGCGCCCGACCCACCGGGCCACCTTTGACATGTTGTTCGATCTCTACTTTCCGCCGCGGATCGGCGCCGGTCTGTCCGTCGACGATCACGGCGACGATGGTGGGGGCCGGCCTGAGGGCGGCGACGCGCAACAGCGGGGCGAGGTCACCGACCTGGATCCGGACATGCTGCGCGAGGCCATGCGCGGTGACCTGCTGGCTGCCCTGCTCGACGGGGACGAGGAAGCGCTCCGTCGCCTTGCCAGGGACGCCGTGACCGCCCTCGGCTCGACGCCGGGCGGGGCCGGGCAGCGGTCCTGGTTCATGTACCGGGTCATGCGGGCGCTGTCACCGGACACTCTGATCGCGGACCTGCTGGCCGCGATGCTCGGTGGGGCCACGACCGGCGGTCTTGCCGAGCGGGTCGCCCGACAGACGATCACCGAACGGATTCGCTCGTTCGAGGAGATGGTCGCCGCCGAGGTTCGCCGCCGGCTTGCCGAGGAACGCGGGGTGGACGCGGTGGCGAAGACCGCGGTCAAGCCGCTGGCCGACCAGGTCGACTTTCTCCGGGCGTCCCAGCGCGACCTCGTCGAACTGCGTCGGCAGGTCTACCCGCTGGCACGCCGGCTCGCGACCAGACTGACCGCTCGCCGCCGGCTGGGGCGCTCCGGCCGACTGGACTTCCGCCGCACCGTGCGGGCCTCGCTCGCCACCGGCGGTGTGCCGTTGGAGACCTACCACCGGCCGCACAAGCCGCACAAACCCGAGCTTGTCGTCCTGTGCGACGTCTCCGGCTCGGTGGCGTCGTTCGCCCACTTCACCCTGCTGCTGACGCACGCGCTGCGGGAGCAGTTCGCCAAGGTCCGGGCGTTCGCGTTCATCGACACCACCGATGAGGTCACCCGGTTCCTGCGGGGCGGCGATCTCGGCGACATGATGGCGCGGATAGCGGGCGAAGCCGATCTGGTCTGGCTCGACGGGCACAGCGACTACGGCCACGCCTTCGAGGTGTTCGCGCAGCGGTATCCCGACGCGGTCGGCCCGAAGACCTCCCTGCTCGTGCTGGGGGACGCTCGCAACAACTATCGGGCGACCGCATCCGGCGTTTTCCGGAAACTGTGCGCCCAGGCCAGACATTCCTACTGGCTGAACCCGGAGCCGCGTACCTACTGGGGTTCGGGTGACTCGGCGACCCGCGCCTACGCCGACCTCGTCGACGAGATGGTCGAGTGCCGCAACGTCGAGCAGCTCCAGGCGTTCATCGAGCGCCTCCTGCCTTCGTAGCGTTTCGGTTCGTAGCGTTTCTGGACCGGGCCCTCGTCCGGTCGGAAATCGGGGTGAACCGAACGGGCCACCGGTGCGTCCAACGTTGCGACAGCTGATCGCTGACGGAAGGACGGCCACGGTGATGGTCATGCCAGGTTCGGACACCCGGGAGCCGGACGGCCCGGTACACGTGGGGCCGCCCCGGTCGGGGAGCGCCGCAGTTGATGATCCATTTGCCAAGGGCAGGTACAGGCGGCGCTGGATCGTCCTCGTGCCCGTCGCCGTCGGGACCCTAGCGATCATGGGTGTCGTACTCGGCATCGGCGGCGGGAAGCCGGACGTGGGTTCCTCGTCGGCCGCGCTGCCCGTCGCGCCCGGCATCGCCCGTTCGAACACCGGTTCCGGTCCCGATGCGGGTTCGAATACCGGTTCCGGTTCCGGTGCCGGCGCCGCGTCCACCGATGATTCCGGCTTGAGTGTCAGTTCAGGTTCTGCTGCCGTGCCGGAACCGGGGACAACCGGTGTGACCGAGGCCCAACCGGGCGGGCGCAGCGACCCGGCCCGGCCGGCCGGCGCCGAACCGCGGATCGTCCGCATCGGTTCGGTCTCGCTGTGGGTGCGTCTCGGCGGCGTGGACGCGGCCGTCAGTGACATCGAGGCTGCGGCCAAGGGGCTGGGGGGCTACCTGTCCGCGCTGGAGAGCACTGGTACCGCAGCCGTCAAGGACGGTGACGGGCCACACGCCAACGTCACCCTGCGGGTCCCGAGCGGTTCGTTCGAACAACTGCGCAGCCAGGTCGGGAAGATCGGCGACGTCCGCGCATCAACCGTGTCCACCCGGGACGTGACCGGCCAGTATGTCGATCTGGAGTCCCGGCGCAAGGCGTTGCAAAATTCCCGGGACACCTATCTGGCGCTGCTGGCGAAGGCCGGGACGATCGGGGAGGTCCTCTCGGTCCGCCAGCAGATCGACAGCGTACAGATGCAGATCGAACAGCTTGAGGGCCAGCGCCAGGTACTGGCCGACTCTAGTGATCTTGCCACCCTCACCGTCGGCGTCAGCGAGCAGGGCGCGGTGACCAAGCCCGGTCCGGCCACCGATGACGGGGGTCTCGGCCGGGCCGCCCGGCTGTCCTGGGACCGGTTCGTCGGTGGCCTGGGCGAGGTTGTCGCGCTGATCGGGCCGATGATTCTGATCGTGTTGGCTGCGACGACGGTCTACGCGGGCTACCGCCTGGCCCGGCGGGTCCGCCGCCGAACCGGGCGGCCAACCGCGCCGATGCCGCCAACCCCGCCAACCCCGCCAACCCCGCCCGCCCCGCCGATCCCGCCTGTCGCTCCGACCGTTACGCAACCCTGAGACGTCGTTATGACCGGCCTGGACGCCGCACCGGGTCAGCGAGCGAGGGCGGCGTCCACGACGGACTGCGCGTCGGTGAGGACGGTGTCCAGGTGTGCGGCTCCGCGGAAGCTCTCCGCGTAGATCTTGTAGACGTCCTCGGTACCGGACGGACGTGCCGCGAACCAGGCGTTCTCGGTCACGACCTTGACGCCGCCGATCGCCGCTCCGTTGCCGGGGGCGTGGGACAGCGCTGCGGTCACCGGCTCGCCCGCGAGCGTCGAGGTGCCAAGGTCCGCCGGGGTCAGGGACTTCAGGACGTCCTTCTGCGCGGGGGAGGCCGGCGCGTCCACCCGGCGGTACGCGGGGGCGCCGAACTGGCTGGTGAGCGCCTCGTAGTTCTGGCCGGGGTCCTGCCCGGTGACAGCGGTGATCTCCGCGGCGAGCAGGCAGGCGATCAGGCCGTCCTTGTCGGTGGTCCAGACCCGACCGTCACGGCGCAGGAACGACGCGCCGGCGCTTTCCTCGCCGCCGAATCCGAGGGAACCGTCGATCAGTCCGTCCACGAACCACTTGAAACCGACCGGAACCTCGACGAGATGTCGGGCCAGCCCGGTGGCGACCCTGTCGATCATGCTGGAGCTGACGAGGGTCTTGCCGATCGAGGCCGTGGCGGGCCAGCCGCCGCGATGGGCGAACAGGTAGGAGATCGCGACCGACAGGTAGTGGTTGGGGTTGAGCAGGCCGGCGCCCGGCGTCACGATGCCGTGCCGGTCCGCGTCGGCGTCGTTGGCCAGTGCCACGTCGAAGGAATCCTTCAACCGCAGCAACGACGCCATCGCATACGGCGAGGACGGGTCCATCCGGATCTTTCCGTCCCAGTCGACGGTCATGAAACCGAACCGTGGGTCGACCGCGGTGTTGACCACGTCGAGGTCGAGCTTGTAACGCTCGGCAATGGCCTGCCAGTAGACCAGGCTCGCGCCACCGAGAGGGTCGACGCCGATCCTGACACCCGCGCCGCGGATCGCATCGAGGTCGACCACGGATGCCAGGTCCTCGACATAGGCCGATACGTAGTCGTGCACGGTCGCGTCCGCTCGGGCACGCTCGGGAGCGACCCGCGAGACACCCCGCAGCCCGGCTGCGAGCAGCGCGTTCGCGCGGTCCTGGATCCAGGTGGTCATGCCGGTGTCAGCCGGCCCGCCGTTGGGCGGGTTGTACTTGAACCCGCCGTCCGCCGGTGGGTTGTGCGACGGCGTGATGACGATGCCGTCGGCGAGCCCGAGGGGCTCCCCGGCTGCGCGGCGGGCGTTGTGCGTGAGGATGGCGTGCGAGATCACCGGGGTGGGGGTGGCCTGCCCGGCCGGCGCGATCCGGGTGTCCACCCCGTGGGCGGCCAGTACCTCCAGCGCGCTGGCGAGCGCGGGTGCGGACAGGGCGTGGGTGTCCACACCGACGAACAGCGGCCCGTCCACCTGGTGGGCGGTTCGGTGTTCGCAGATCGCCTGCGTGATCGCGACGATGTGGTCGGCGTTGAAGGACCGGCGCAGCGACGACCCGCGGTGCCCGGATGTTCCGAACGAGACGCGTTGGGACGCCTCGGCGGGGTCGGGCTGGTCGTCGTGGTAGGCGGCCAACAGCGCGTCCACGTCGATGAGAATGTCAGGTGGTGCGGGCTGACCCGCGAGCGGACTCACCGGCATCAGGCAGCCTCCTCGAGCCGGACGTAACGGATGAATTATAAGCAAATAGCGAACATTGGATGAACAAAAATGGAACAAAAACGGGTATTGCGTGGAATGGATGCAGGCACGACCTGGTACGGGCGGGGCGTGGGCGTTGACGCACGATGGTGGCAACGGCGACGCCCGAGGCGTACGCGGTCAGCCTACGGCCGCGGTGGTCGACTGCTGTCCGTCGGGGTGCCCGGCGCGGCCCCCGACTCCCGACTCCGACTCCTGAACCCGACTCCTGAACCCCGACCGGCGCCGAGCCGGATGTGATACTTCCGGCGAGACGTCGAAATCACGGCGTGATCCCGTTACGGTCCGTCCGTGAGGCTCGGGGTGATGGGCGGAACCTTTGATCCAGTACACAACGGACATCTGGTCGCCGCCAGCGAGGTTGCGGCCCTCTTCGACCTGGACGAGGTGGTCTTCGTCCCCAGCGGGCGTCCGTGGCAGAAGGCGGACAGGGACGTGTCCCCGGCTGAGGACAGGTACCTGATGACTTTTTTGGCTACTGCTGGCAATCCTCAGTTCGCGGTCAGTCGGATTGATGTCGACCGGGGTGGATCAACCTACACCATCGACACGCTGCGGGACCTGCACCGGATGCGGTCGCAGGCCAAACTGTTCTTCATCACGGGTGCGGACGCCCTGGCGCAGATCCTCAGCTGGCGGGATGTCGGGGAGCTGTTCGGGCTGGCCCATTTCGTCGGGGTCACCCGGCCCGGCTACCAGCTCGAACTCGACGCGAGCCTGCCCGGTGACGCCGTCAGCCTCCTGGAGGTGCCGGCACTGGCGATCTCCTCGTCCGACATCCGCGCCCGGGTGCGCCGCGGGGCGCCCATCTGGTATCTCACCCCGGACGGGGTGGTGCGTTTCATCGCCAAGAGCGGGCTGTACCGGCCGCGGGACCCCGCCGGCGTCACGCCCCCGCCGGCGCCGCCCGTCCGGTGACGTCACCCGTGGCCCGGCCTGTGACGCCGTCCGTGGCGTGGTCGGTGGCCTGGCCGGTAGGCCGGCACGGGACAAATGCGGGAACGTGAAAGCGTTCGGTATGTCAGGCTGGACGGGCGGTAGGCAAACCAGGCCGGCGCGTATGATCGTAATCCATAATCAACAGGCATGTCCCCGAGAGCCGAAGGTGGCCTAGTGGTCCAGCCAGGAGAGGTGTATTCGTGACCGCATCCCCGCGAGCCGTCGAGCTCGCCCTCGAAGCGGCGCAGGCCGCAGCCGACAAGCTCGCCCGCGACATCGTCGTGTTGGACGTCAGCGAGCGGTTGGCCATCACGGACTGCTTCGTCGTCGCGTCCGCCGACACGGAACGGCAGGTCAAGGCCGTAGTTGACGGGGTCGAGGAGCAGCTGCGCCGGCTTGGGGCCAAGCCGCTCCGCCGCGAGGGTGAACGCGAGGGGCGCTGGGTGCTGCTTGATTTCTCCGATGTCGTGGTGCATGTGCAGCACGGTGAGGAGCGAATATACTACGCACTGGAACGGCTTTGGAAGGACTGTCCGCAGATCGCCTTCACGGACCGTGACCTTTCTCGCACTGTGGAAGCCGTCGCGCCGGGCGCTGGTAGTCGGTGAGGATCCTGCTGTGGCGACACGGCCGCACGTCGTGGAACGACACCGGCAGGTTCCAGGGTCACGCGGATCCGCCGTTGGACGAGACCGGCCGGGCCCAGGCCCGGTTGGTCGCGCCCGCGGTCCGCGGGCTCGCCCCTGATGTCGTCGTCTCCTCGGACCTGCTGCGCTGTCGGGCGACCGCGGCCGAGCTCGGTGTCCCGGTCCGGATGGACGCGAGGCTGCGGGAGATCTCGCTGGGGGAGTGGTCGGGGCTGACCGCCGAGCAGGCCGCGGTCCGTTTCCCGGCGGAGGATGCGGCGTGGCGCCGCGGCGAGGATGTGCGCCGTGGCGGTGGTGAGACCTATGCGGAGGTCGGCGCGCGGGCGATCGGCGTCCTGGACGATCTCGCCGCCGAAGGCTTCCCCCGGGAGGACGGCCTTGCGGTGCTGGTGCTGCACGGCGGCACCGCCCGGGCTCTGATCGGGCGGCTGTTGGAGATGCCACCGTCGGCCTGGTGGCACTTCGGGCCGCTCGGGAACTGCCGCTGGACGCTGCTGCGCAGCGACGAGGGACGGTTCCGGCTGATCGAGCACAACGGCGGCCCGTTGGCAGCCACGGGGAGCCTCGCGCTCGGCGGCTCCGAATCGGGAGTGCCTGCCCAGACAGTCTCGGTCGCGCCTGACGTCGAACCGGTACACTCGCCGAGTGCCCCCTGAGGGGCCAAAGGGCGTGTGATGATCGTCAGAGGCGTGTGATGATCGTCAGATCGCGCGCCCGGAGGCCGAGATCCCCGGGTCGCGGAGGGGCCAAAGACGGAGGCGCTCGGCAGGACCTGTAGGGTGTGAACGGTACGAACGAACAGCACGAGCGGAATGAACGGTACGAGCAACAAGAGCACGTCTGGGGCTGTGGCGCAGTCTGGTAGCGCATCACACTGGCAGTGTGAGGGTCAGGGGTTCGAATCCCCTCAGCTCCACCAAAGGGTTCATACTCAAACCCCGATCATGAAAATCATGGTCGGGGTTCGTCGTTGGGGACCCCCACGGCGTCCCCTCCGTGCCTGAGCCGCCCGGCCCAACCATCGCCAGCGCGAGGGGTTGGCCTGCGGCCTGGGCCGCCCGGGACGTGTACGGCGGCCCGCTGTAGCGCCTCCCACGGCTCGCTCAGGCTGGCCTCGGCCTCGTCTACGTCGATCTCAATGCGGGCCAGGAACGCCCGGTTCAGCGTCCTCCGGATGTCCGGCCCGGCCATGCGGTAGACCTCAGCTCCGATCTTCATCAGTGCCGCCGCCCGCCGGTACGTTTCCTCAATATCGTCATCTTCTGTCTGGGCCTGTGCCATGTCCCGCTCGGCCGCCAGCCGTTCGCGCGCCACGCGGTCTTGTTCGGCCTTGAGCAGATCCATCGGGATCGCCTCGGCGTAGGCCATCTGGATCAGCTTGCGGCGCTGATCGTCAAGGGTCTTCAGCTGCCGTGCCGCCCGTCGCAAGGTTTCCTCGCGGTTCTGCCCGCCCTCGTTGATCTCAGCCCGCAGCGCCAGACCGACCGCCTCAGCGTCAAGTTCGTGCATACGCACCCAAAGCGGCCAGCCTCGCTCAACTCGGCCTTCTACCTCATGGGCGGGTACGTAGGGGAGGGTGCAGCCGTTGTCTCCGTGATGGCGGTTGCCGCAGTTGCATCTATGAGTTCCAGGGTTAGGTTGATCGACGGCTGTCCAGGTCGGGATGCTGATCGATGGGTTCGAGCCCCGGAGTACGCCCACCGACTGCTGCCACGGATTATGACAAGCCGAGGGTGAGTCTCCCGACCGCCTACCGGCCTTGACGGCATTGGCCGTCGGGACCGTCACGGCCCTATGCGCGGTGCCCGCACTCACACAGCCGCGACTACGCAGAGCCTTACCCACCCCCTCCCATGGGGTCGCATACCTCTGTACCCCCTCCCTCCTGTGGTGCCACAGGTATCAAAACCCCCTCCATTCTGTGGTGCCGACAGCTAGCATCGATCCGTGCGAGATGACGAACTGCGCCGCATCCTCGCCGACGCGAACCCGTGGTGGGCGAGCGCGGCGGCCGGCACGGACCCGACGGCGTGGACCCGCGCCAACCGCATCCTGCGCGACCGGGCCGGGTACGACCTCGGCTACCGGTCGCGCATCCTCGACGACATCGCTCGCGGTCAGCCTGACGGCAGCCTGACCGTGCTCACAGGGCCCCGACGGGCCGGCAAGACGGTCGCGGTCCTGGACACCGCGGCGCACCTGTGCGCCCACCCCGAGGTGGACCCACGACAGGTGATCTATGCGTCCTGTGACGGCATGGCCGCCCGCGACCTACGGCGATTGATCACGCTGGGACGCGCCCTCACCCGCTCCGTGGACGCACCTGCCCCCCGGCGACGAATATGGCTGCTCGACGAGATCTCCGGGATCACGGGCTGGAGTAGCGTGCTGAAGGCCGCCCGCGACGCCGGCGACTTCGGCGACGACACCGTCGTCGCCACCGGCAGCCGTTGGGTCGGCAATGAGGACGTGCACGGCAACCTGTTCGCCGGCCGGGCCGGTTCCGGCACCGGACACCGCGTCCGCCAGCTCCTGCCGATGGGTTTCCGCGACTACGTCACCGCTACCCACCCTCACCTGCCCCTCCCACCGGTCACCCATCCCGGCGAGCTCGACGGCGCGTCGGCGGCCGACGCGCTGTCCGCCCTCGCGTTCGGCGTCGACGGCGTCGACCTCGCCTGGCAGGACTACCTGACCTGTGGCGGTTTCCCCCGCGCGGTCGCCGAACACCAGCGCACCGGCGCCGTCAGCACCGCCTACCTGCGCGACCTGCTCGCCTGGCTGCGTGCAGACGTCGACCCGGACGCGCCGACCGACTCCGTCCCGCTCCTGCTCGCCGGCATCGCCGGACGCATGACCAGCCCCATAAACCTCACCGCGACCGCCGCCGAACTCGGCTACCCCAACCGCGACCTCTTCGAACGCCGCACCATCCGCCTGATCAACTCGCACGCCGCCCTGCGCTGCCGCCAGCGGGCGGACGACGGCCGGGCCGTCACCGGCACCCAGCACAAGCTGTACCTCACCGACCCGATCCTCGCCTGGCTGCCAGCGCTGGTGAGCCCCGACCTGCCCCGCCCGGACTTCACCGCGCTCAACGAGATGGCCCTCGCCGTCGCCCTCGCCCGCGCCATCGACCAGCAGGACGAGGGACGCTGGATCGCCGACGACACCATCGGTTACGCCCGCACCGGCTCCGGCAACGAGATCGACCTCAGCCCCGTCCGCATCCCCAGCACCGCCGGCCCGACGATGACCACCCCCATCGAATCGAAGTGGATCGACAGCGGCTGGCGCGCCGAAGCCCGTAGCATCGAAACCAAGTACGGCCACGGCATCCTCGCCACCAAATCCATCCTCGACCTCGACCACCCGGTCAAGGCCGTCCCGGCGCCCATGGTCGCCAGCCTCCTCGGCTGACGCCGGATAGTGCGAAGACGGCCATTGTGCAGCGTCCCGGAAGCGAACTCGCTCGGAAGGCCACTTGCGCAGACCAAGACGGCGACGCAGGCCAAGCGTCCGGGTGCCCACCGGCCCGACCCAGGTCCGGGCAACGACCCGCACCACCGGTCCGTCATCGACGACCCGATCGATGAGCAGCACAACGAGCTGAGGAAAAACGACCTTCAGGAATTCGGCGTCACACAGCGCTAACAATATCTGCACGGCGACTACCTGTCACCATCGGCGACTACCTGTCACCATCGGAGTCTTGGCAGAGCCAACCTAACGGTGTAAGTAATCTTTCTGGGGTTATTTTCGGCCGACGGTCAGGCGTCCATCAAAAGTCATGTCGAATGCATTCAATAGGGGACGCGGCGTCGCGGAGTGTACGGCACACGTTCGCCAATCCGGGGGCGACACCCGTGCGGGTGCTCGGCCTCTCGCGCCCGGGTGCGGCGGGGCTTCGCTTCATGCAGGACGTCGGGGAGGTCATGCCGCCCGACGGTGCCCCGGACCCCGGTGCGGTTGCGGCGATCCGCTCGCGAAGTTGAGTAGGGCCACCGGGCTTGAGTTCCATTTTGAGGTCGCCCGCGGTGGCGTCGAGCTGGTTGACGCGTGATCCTTGACGACGTGATTCTTGACGACGTGATCGCCGCTGACGACGCGTGGCTCCAGCAGGCAGTCGGTGTGGTGTCATAGATGCGGGCTGGCGTCTTCGTAGGTAGATGGCTTGCTGGCGGCGTCGCGAGCCACGGTGTGCCAGGTGGGCGGGAGCGTAGGGTCAGCACCATGAAGCGGATGGTCCAGATCCCCTACGAGCTGGAGCAGGAGGAGGACGGCACCTGGGGTGCCCATGCGTCCTTCCCCAGCGGCGGTGCGCACGGGCTCGGGAACACTCCCGAGGATGCCGTCGCCGACCTCTATGAGGCCGTCAGTCTGGTGATAGAGGAGTTCGGATTCCCGCCAGTGCTGACGATCGTCCAGGACGTTGCCTGATGCCGCCATTTCCCGTGGTGTCCGGCGCGGAAGTGGTCAAGGCCCTGGAGAAGGAAGGCTTCGAGCTCGTCCGCATCAGGGGTAGCCACCACATGATGAAGAACCCCGAGGGACGGTTCACCGTCGTACCCGTTCATCAGGGTAGGGACATCCCGCCGGGAACGCTTCGCCGGCTCATCCGCGATGCAGGCATGTCGGTCGCCGAGTTCATCGCCCTCTTCTAGCGGTCGATCCATCGTCCGGTTCGGTCCGCTTGTCGGCGGAGCCGGCCTCGGTGGCCTCGGTGGTCTGGGGCATCATGACCGCCAGCCAGGCGGCTTTCATCGGCTCTGTCACTGCGGGCAAGGCTGCGGCCCTATGGGGCCATGCCGCCAACGAGCTTCCGCTGTGGGCGGTGCGTTATCCCTTCGCCCCTCGGATGGGCCTTGACCGGTGGGGCAGCTCGCTGCTGCGGGGGGCAGTCGGTGAGGAAAGCCTGTTGGGATCCTTGCTGATCGGTAACCGTCCTGACCGTACGCGGAGTCTGTGGGCGATCAACCAGGATGCCCTCGACGTCTACCGCTCGACCGCGGCGACGGGTGGTTGGGAGGCGGGGGCGCGGGCCGGGGCGGTGCGGTCGCTGACCGGTGGTGGGATCTGGCGTTACGGCGGGGCGGCCGGGGGTGTGGCCGCGACCGGTTTCAATGCGAGCTTCACGGCGATGATGGTGTGCCCGAACCCCGTGACCGTGGGCGCGACGGTGGTGACCGGGGTGGCCTGGGCGGCACCGGACCTGCTGGTTCCGGCCATCGCCCGGATGGTCGACCTTCGGCTGCCGCCGGTTGCCGTGTCCGGCGGTGTGGCCGCCCGCTGTGCGGTTTCTGTCCCGATGGCCTTCGTCGATCGGGCGTTGACGGCGATCGATGCGGTGGGGGCCGCGGACCGGCCCGAAGCGATCACGATCATCCGTGCCGCTGGCCGAGCCGCTGCGCGCCGAAGACATCGATCCTCAGACAGTGGTTCGGTTGGTGCCGGTCAGCGTCAGGGATGGGTGGGCTCAGGTCGAAGGGGTACAGGTTGTGCCGCAGTTCCCAGATCCGCAGCAGCAGGTGCCCGAACGTGCAGCGCACCAAGTCCATCGCCGCCAGCTCCTTGATCGTAGCCGTCGCTCGTTCCTCGGGGAGCTCCTTGCCGGCTAGGCGCTTCAGCACTTTTGCGGCCTCGGCGTCCACCAGCGCCGGGGCGAACAATCTTTCCCCGGCGGCTTCCTCGGCTGCCAGCAGGGCGGCGACTACGGCGCGCCATCCCCGCCCGTCGGCCAGCAGCTCGATGAGTGCGCTGGTGTCAACCACGATCACTCGGCGTCCTCCCGGACGGCGCGTACCGCTGCGAGGACCTGCTCGTGTGTCAGGCCGGTGCCCTCTCCGAGTGCGGCCAAGCGGGCCACGGACTCGGCGACGCTGCGGCGGCCGGTGTCCTCGGGCGTGCGGGCCAGCAGGTAGGCCAGGGCCTCGATCGGCATCACCACGGCGACCTCTCGGCCACGATAGAACTGTACATCTTGTGCAGTTCCTGGCTCGGTGTGCCCAGGTTATGATCCAAATCCGTGCGGGATGCGGGATGCGGGATGCGGGATGCGGGGTTGGGTCAGCGGTTGGCGGCCCATCGGGCGATGTGTGCCGTGACGGTCTCGCGGTCGGTTCGGGGTCGGCGGGTCTGCCATATCTGGTGGGCGGCGGCGAGCTTGCCGGCGAGTTTGTCGATGAGGGCCTGTTGCTGGTCGGCGGGTAGCGGCGGGCCGGTGAGGAGTTTGGTGTATCGGACGGTGTCGACGATCGCGGACTTGACCCGTTCGTGGGCGAGGTAGACGGGAAGGTCTGTTTCCCAGCCGTCGCCGGGCGGGCCGGGCACGGCGTCCGTCCAGCGGCCGAGAAGTGTGTCGTGTTCGTCGGGTTGGTAGGCGATCTTGTGAAGATGAACGGCGAGGTCGTAGACGGGGTCGCCCCACAGCGCCAGCTCCCAGTCGAGGAAGTAGGTCCGCCCGTCCGAGAGGATCATGTTTTTGCGGTGGATGTCGGTGTGCAGGAGCCGGAACGGTCGGAGCCGCAGTCGTGCCCAGGCATGCTCGATCGTCGTGAGGGGTTCGGCAGGGATGCCGAGGGCGGCGAAGAGGCTGCCGAACTCGGGTAGGAAGCGGGCGTGGACGTCGGCGGTGACCGCGGACAGCCGGGCGGCGAAGGAGCCGGTGTCGCCGTCGTCGGGCCAGCCTGGCGGGGTGGCCGGTACGTGGTCGCGGGGAACGGCGCCGAGTTGCGCGAACAGGGTGGCGACGTCGTCGAGGACATGGGCCGGGACGCGGACGCCGCGTGGGGCGAGATCGTCGAGGAGCTGTCCGGCGATGAACTCGTGGACCTGGAAACGGGGGTTGTCCTGGGTGTGCAGGAGCCGGGGGGCGTGGGCGACCGTGCCTCGGATGGCGCGTAGTACCTCGGGTTCCCCCCAGATGGTGAGGTCCATGACGTCGCTTCCCGGAATGGGAATTCGGACGATCACAGGTCCGGTCGGGGTGTCGAGCCGGACGTTGTTGTTGTAGAAGCCGGAGGTGGCGTCGGTGCGTTCGAGCGCCGCCCGGTACAGCTCGTCGGGTTTCCAGACGTGGCCGGCGAGGAGTTCCGCGGTGTAGGCGCGGATGGGCTCTTCGATCGCGTCGAGGGTGTGCAGGGGCTGCACCGCCGCTCGGGCACGGTGCGCGGCGGCGGTAACGGCGGCGGTGACGGTGTTGTCGGTGACCCCGAGGTATTCCAGGGCGCAGGCGGCGAACAGGACGAAGGTGGGGTAGACGTCGGCGGCTTCGAGTTCCTCGACGGTCCGCCGTAGCGAGGTGACCGCTTCGTCCAACCGTCCTCGCCGGGCATGGAGCAGGCCGGTGTAGAGCTCGGCGCGTGCCCGGCCCGAACGGTAACCGGCCTGGTCGAGTACGTCGCAGGCGGTGCGCAGCGCGGTGTCGGCGGCATCGAGGTCGCCCAGGCGCAGCCGGGCGACGGCCAGCGCGGTGTAGGCCTTGCCGAGTTCGTGGCGGGTACCGATGTCGCGGTGCACCTCGATGGCGCGGCCCGCCGCGTCCACGGCCTGGTGGGGCTCGACAAGGCAGAGCAGTTCGGCGCGGTTGGTCTCGAGGTCGGCCAGACCCAGGGCGCTGCCGGATGCCTCGTAGCAGGCGGTGGCTTCGTCGAGGTGGCGACGGGCGGTGTCGAAGTCGAAGGCGAACCGACCGGCGAGGTGACGGAGCCGGGCGACATCGCCCCGGAACTCGGCGTTGTCGGCGGGGGCGAGCGCGTCGAGGTCGGCGGCGAGGGCTTCGGCGTCGCGGAATCGGCCTTGCGCCATGTGCAGGTCGCAGGCCCACAGCCCCGCCTGTAACCGGGGTGTTCCGGTGGTCTGCTCCCACACGCGGATGAACAGGGCGAGGGCTTCGCGGGTGTTGCCCGCGATGCGCTGGCCGTGGCCGGCGGCGACCGCCAGCCGGGCGCCGACCGTCGAGGTGATGTCGGCCGCGGCGGCGGGAGCGACGGCGAGACGAACTGCGGTCGGGGCATCGCCGAACCGGACGGCGGTTTCGGCTTCGAGGCAGACCAGCGTCTCGGGCAGGTCGCCGAGGTCGCCGAGGTCATCGAGGTCGCCGCGGTCGCCGAGGTCATCCGAGGGCCGGAGCGCCAGCCGGTTGCGTAGGTCGTCGGTGAGCCCGGCGGCGGCGCTGTGGCCGCCGCGGCGTACGGCCCGGTCGGCGTAGTCGAGCAGCTGGGCGCCGCCGATGGTGGCGGCGGCCAGGCCGTGGAAGACCGCTTCGCGCAGCGCCCGGGCACTGGCAGGTCCGTCGTTCCCGGCGGCGAGGGAGTCGGCTCGTTCGTCCCACAGTGCGCGCAGGGCGGTGTGGACGTCGTGAACGACGGGGGGGGGGAGACGGGTCGACAGCGCCGCGCCCATGAGCTGGTGGAAGCGCAGCGCGTCACCGGCGGGGTAGACGAAGGAGTACGAGGTCAGGGACTCCCAGGCGAGCCGGTCGCCGGGTAGGTGGAACCGCGCGGCCAGGAACCGGAAGACCTCGTAGTCGAACAGACGGGCCGGGCTGAGGACCTCGAGGGTTCGGATCTCGTCGGCGCTGACGTGCTCGAGGAACCGGGCGAGGATCTGCGACTGGGACACGGCCGCGCGGCCGGTGGCCGCGTCGGACTGCTGGTAGGTGTCGACGGCCAGGTGGAGGTAGAACGGCAGGCCGGCGCTCGCCTTGGCGACGGTGTGCCGATGGGCCGGGTCGGTGATGCCACCGGCTTCGAGCAGGTCGAGGCGGGCGGCCATCGGTAGGCCGCCGACGTCGCGGACCCGGACGGCGTCGGACCACTCAGGTTCGTCGGTCTCCCAGCGCAGCGGTTCACGGCTGGCGACGACGACCAGCCCGGCGTCCAGCTGGGCGCACAGGTCACGCAGCCAGCCGTCGGCCAGGTGCGCCCGCCCGGACCGGACCGGCGCCGGAACCAGCGCCTCGTAGCTGTCGACGAACAGCACGTACGGCTTTTCGGCGCTGCCGTCGCGCAGGTCCGCGGCGAAAAGGTAGGTCACGGCGTCGGCGAGGTCGCTGTTTGGCAGGTCGTCGAGGATCTGGAGAGTGTTGTCCCGTCGTACCTGCAGCCGGCGGCGGACGTCGGAGGAGCCGCGTTCCAGAATCCGGATCAGGCCGCGTGCCGTGCCGAAGAACGGCAGGCCGGCGACCGTGTCGACGACATCGGTGAGCATCGAACTGCCATCCAGGAACGGCAGTTCGGCTTTGTCCAGCCGCAGGTGCGGATGGAGGCGTTGCCACAGCACCGCGTAGGCGATGTCGAACCGATCGAAGTGGATCCCCAGTGCGCCGATCTCACCCCGGAGCGCGGCGAGAGCGTCCTCCTGCTGGCGCAGCGCGGGTATCTGGAGATCGAGAGTCGCGGTGCGGTGGGCTTCGCGGGCACGGTCCTTGAGCTCGCGCAGGAGCCGGGATTTCCCGATGCCCCCGACGCCGGTGAGGTTCAGAATGCGCGGCCCGTCGCCGAGGCGCCCGAGCTCGGCGGCGAAAGCCTCGAGCACCGGTTCGCGGTCGACGAATTCGCGTTGCAATGCGGCGACTCGACGGAACCTTGGCGCGGGGACCATGGCGCACTCCTGGCGTTATTCGGCTGTCGGAATTCCTGGCGCCGCTCGGTGCTGTTCTTCGTCCCAGACGGTACCGCTTCGGGTCGTGCCGATGGGAGCGGGGAATGTCTCGCGGCGGCTGATCTGATCGGCGCGTTTGCGCGAGACGCCGCCGAGGAGCACCGCGACGTCGCTGATCGTGATCAGGACCACTGTGCCGACGGTAAGTCTTCCCACCTGGGAAGTTCCCAAGGTGGAAGCCCTTGGCGAGCGTGTCGCGAGTGACCACGCTGCGAGCACCCTCGACTGGGCCTTCGAGCACCTACCCGCCCGGTCGCTGTGTGCACCGGCCAGTCCGACCTGCCCACCCGGCCAGACACTCGCTGGGATCCCCCTGGATGCCCCAGTAGGGTGCTAGGTATTTCTGGTGTAGATCTTTGGGGCGCGCGACCGTGCGCGCCGCACCCCGCCACTGCGCACATCCACTTCCATGCAGCGCAACCGCCGACCCTCCGGCGACGAGCTCGGACGTCGAGTCAGGGCAGCCGGGTAGCGCGAACCTATACGGCGATCACGTCCGGGTGCCGTGTCCCCGTATCAGAGATCATCGGGAACCGGTGTTCCCGTCAGCTCATGCCAACTGTCATCGAAGATGTCCTGGTTCGTTTGCCGTTCTTCGCGTAGTAGGGAAACGATGAACGCACCGATTTCCTGAAGCTGATGTTCTGTGGTGATGTTCAACGCGAACAACAGCACCTGAAGCAGTTGGTGTGTCGATCCGGAACCTTGCAGAATGTAGCCAGCGACGGTGAGTGATCGTGCAAACGGGAGCGCGAAGTAGGCAGGGTGACGCTCATAGAGGCCGCCGTACATGGCGATGGCTTCTTCGACCGCGGCCAGCGCCTCCTCCCGCCGCCCGAGATCGGACAGGCGGACGGACAGGTTGTTCAGCGAGCCGGCGAGGTCGAGGGTAAACGCGTCGGGCCGAGCCTGCACCAGAACCCGGTAGAGACCGACGGCTTCCTCGACCGCGCCCAGCGCCTCCTCCCGCCGCCCGAGATCGGACAGGTGGTTGGACAGGTTGTTCAGCGACATGGCGAGGTCGGGGGTGAACGCGTCGGGCCGGGCCTGCACCAGCACCCGCCGCAGGCGGACGGCTTCCTCGACCGCGCCCAGCGCCTCCTCCCGCCGCCCCAGGCCGGACAGGTGGACGGACAGGTTGTTCAGCGAGCCGGCGAGGTCGGGGGTGAACGCGTCGGGCCGGGTCTGCACCAGGACCCGCCGGAGGCGGACGGCTTCCTCGACCGCGCCCAGCGCCTCCTCCCGCCGCCCCAGATCGGACAGGCGGACGGACAGGTTGTTCAGCGAGCCGGCGAGGTCGAGGGTAAACGCGTCGGGCCGAGCCTGCACCAGAACCCGGTAGAGACCGACGGCTTCTTCGACCGCGCCCAGCGCCTCCTCCCGCCGCCCGAGATCGGACAGGTGGTTGGACAGGTTGTTCAGCGACATGGCGAGGTCGGGGGTGAACGCGTCGGGCCGGGCCTGCACCAGGACCCGCCGGAGGCGGACGGCTTCCTCGACCGCGCCCAGCGCCTCCTCCCGCCGCCCCAGGCCCGACAGGCGGTTGGACAGGTTGTTCAGCGACATGGCGAGGTCGGGGGTGAACGCGTCGGGCCGGGTCTGCACCAGGACCCGCCGGAGGCGGACGGCTTCCTCGACCGCGGCCAACGCGTCCTCCCGCCGCCCGAGATCGGACAGGCGGTTGGACAGGTTGTTCAGCGAGCCGGCGAGGTCGGGGGTGAACGCGTCGGGCCGGGTCTGCACCAGGACCCGCCGGAGGCGGACGGCTTCCTCGACCGCGGCCAGCGCGTCCTCCCGCCGCCCCAGATCGGACAGGTGGTTGGACAGGTTGTTCAGCGACAGGGCGAGGTCGGGGGTGAACGCGTCGGGCCGGGCCTGCACCAGCACCCGGTAGAGACCGACGGCTTCCTCGACCGCGCCCAGCGCCTCCTCCCACCGACCGAGATCGGACAGGTGGTTGGACAGGTTGTTCAGCGACAGGGCGAGGTCGGGGGTGAACGCGTCGGGCCGGGCCTGCACCAGCACCCGGTAGAGACCGACGGCTTCCTCGACCGCGCCCAGCGCCTCCTCCCGCCGCCCCAGATCGGACAGGTGGTTGGACAGGTTGTTCAGCGAGCCGGCGAGGTCGGGGGTGAACGCGTCGGGCCGGGCCTGCGCCAGCACCCGGTAGAGACCGGCGGCTTCCTCGACCGCGCCCAGCGCCTCCTCCCGCCGCCCGAGAGCGGACAGGTGGACGGACAGGTTGTTCAGCGACATGGCGAGGTCGGGGGTGAACGCGTCGGGCCGAGCCTGCGCCAGCACCCGGTAGAGACCGGCGGCTTCCTCGACCGCGGCCAGCGCCTCCTCCCGCCGCCCGAGAGCGGACAGGCGGACGGACAGGTTGTTCAGGAGACGGGGGAGGCCGAGCAGACGAGAGATGTCAGCGCCTGGCCGGTCGGTGTCCTGCACTACGGTCCGCAGCTGGACCACGGCCTGCCCGGTGAGTGCCGCCACGGCCACAGCAAGGTCAACAGAGCGTTCCGGGAACGCGTCGATGACCGCGGTCAGGTCGTCCACCGTGAAACGACCGACCGTCCTGATGATCGGTTCGCGGGTGAGGAGCGCGGCGAGGAGCCCCGGCAGGTGACCCTGATGCGCGGCCGCCCGCGCCAGCACGATCAACCCCTGGTGCAGCTGGGGTACCGCTGCGGGCTCGAGCAGAACCGCGGCAAGATCTGGCTGTCCGGTGGGAGCGGCCGGGGCCAGGACCTGGCCGATGAGATGCTCAGCGATCCGGTCCGGTTGCAACGCCCCCCAGTAGCGGCCGTCGGGGGCGGGGTAGAGATGCCGCAGCCATTCCGCGAACGCCAACCGCTCGGACGCCGGCTGGCCGTCCAGATCAGGAAGCCGCCCGATCGCGGCGACCGCGTCCGCCCGGTCCACCGCCCCACACAGCGCCGCTGCGGCAACCGCCTCCCGCAACAGCACATCCGGGTAGCGCGGGGCCAGGCCGCGCACGGTCGCGGTCGCCGTCCAGTAGCGCCGTTCATGGTCGAGGAGCACATCGGTGACCTCCCGGCCCGGGCCGGTCCCGGCAACCCGATGCGGTCCGGCTTGCAGCAGACCGGTCAGCGCCGTCATGTGCAACGTCAACGCCAGGCCGTACCGACCATCAGAAAGATCAGTTGGGGTGGGCAGGGAGGCGGCCAACGCCGGCCAGTCCGCCGACGTGTCGATCTCCGCCCAGGCGCGGGCCAGGTCGGCGGCGGCCCGGTGGAACGAGCCGGCCCGGCCGTCCGCGTCATCCCGGCCGTCCGCGTCGTCCTGCAACGGTGCCAGCGACTGCGGAACCACGGTGGCGCACAGCGCAGAGAACTCCGACCGCAGCTGCGACCACCAGCCGCCGTCGGCCGTCGCGGACCGGGCCAGCAGCAGCAGCCGTACCGGGGCGGCGGTCCGCTGTCGCAGCACCCCGAGCAGCACCCGGAGCTGATCGAGCCGGGTGTCGGCGTAGTCCACCACCGCGAGCACCGGGGTCGCGGTGTCAACCAGCTGTTCGATGAGGAGTTCCAGGTTGGCGGAGGAGGCGTACGCATTCACCAGCCCGGCGACCCACCCGGCCTCACCACGCTCCGCACACACCTGGGTTGCCAGCCGGGTCTTGCCCTGCCCGCCCGGCCCCACGACTACCCGGACCTTCGACGCGGCCGGGTCGGCGCACCAGCCGGCCAAATCCTGCCGCTCACCGGTCCGGCCGTAGAACCCGACGGCCGCCCGGGCCGGATGCAACAGCAGCGCCGGCGACGGCTCCCATTCCTCGATCGCGGGTGTGAACAGCCCGGCCAGCTCCACCGACTCCACCGGCAGCTGGCCCCCCGACACCACCAGCTTCCGGAAGTCGCCATCGGCCGCAAGGACGTGCACCGGGGTCGCCCGCAGCCGCCGTTCACCGAACCCGGCGGTGCGCACGATCAGCACCCCCACCAGCAGCCCGCCGGCGAACAGCCCCGCCCCCGACATCCCCGACCACGGCGAGGCCTCACCCGGCGGCGGCTCGGCCGGGAACTCACCGACGATCAGGTCGTAGCGGCGGGTCGCCTCATCCACCCCCGGGTTCACATGCCCGGTGACATGCTCGCGGACCCGCTCGTCACCGTCGCGCAGACTCCGCGGAAAGCCCTGCGCCTCCGCCGCCACATCCCCGGCCTGCCCCGTCAACCGCCCCCACCGCACCGCCGGCAGCACGGGCGGCACCCACCCGCTCTCGCAGATCTCCACCAGGGCCGCATCCACCGCCGCCGCCGGATCCGACCACACCAGCGTCGCGTCCCACCAGCGATCCGACCCCGACAGTCGCACCGACACCGCCCCCAGCAGCTGGCCGTCGGCCTTGGCCACCACATGCGCGGCCGTCAGCACCAGCCGACCGGTGACCAGCAGCCCCGACCCCACCGACACCTCATCCGCCGACAACCGGGCCCGCACCGCGACCACCCGACCCGCCGGCACCCCCGCACCCACGACGACCCCCGCGCTCGGCGCCGGTCAGCCGCGTTCCCGATCCCGGATCCGCGCCGGACCGCCCGTCGCCCCATCCACCGGCTTCAACACCAGCTTCAACCGGTGCGTCGACGCCGCCGACACCCCACCCTTCCCCCCGAGCGTCACCACCCCGAACCGCACGCCCGCCTCACCGCCGCCATCCCGGCGGACCTCCAAAGCGAACTCCAACTCCACCGGCTCCACCTCGAACCGGAACCGCGGATGATCCCCCGCAGCGTCCGCCGCCGCCTCCAACTCCCCCCGCAACGCACCCACCGCCTCCGCCAGACCCACCCACGGCTCATCCGGCATCGCCAGCCACCCCCATTTAGTGGAAACGTCGGCACATAGTCGCACACCGCCACAACCCATCCAACGCGCCTGGCTCAACGTCGTCGCTCTGTGGTGCCATGAGCCCGTGGGTGAGTGTGCTGCTACGAGCGTGAACCTCAGAATCTGTGATGACAGGGCCTCCCTGGACGGTCTATACGGTTCACGGATCAAGGAAATTTGGTGATCTTCTAGGGAAATTTCCGCAACTGGCTAGCGCCGACCACCCCCTCTCCGGCCATGTGTGTCCAGGACATTCATCCGGACATCCCACCGGGTATTTCCGTTCTCGATTTGTCGCCGAATGGTTGCGTTTAGTATCTGTCTGAGACGGGTGAAGCTCGCGAGGTGAAGGAGCGAGGCCATGTCCGACACGGTGCATCCCGGCTGGGACCCGACCAGGCTGCGACAGGCACGCGAAGCCGCCGGACTGACCCAGGAGGACGCCGCCGCGGAGTTGACAGCCCTCTCGGAGACGCAGGGTTTCATCCCCACGCTGCGGGCGACTGCGGAGATGATCCGCCGGCATGAATGGGGGCACGTCTACCCGGGCCGGCGGTACCGCCGGGCCTACACGCTGCGCTACGGCGCTTCTGCGGAACTCCTCGGTTTCCGCCGGATTCCGCCCGTGCCGGACGATGCCGCCGACGGAATGAGCACGGGGCCGTAGCGTCCGGCGGGAACCCGGGTGACGCACTGTTGTCCACGGGACGGGCGGCCGAGGCTGTTCCCCATCTGCGGCGGGCGGTGGGCGAGGTCGAGGGCTTCCCCCGGGATCAGGTCCTCTACCTGACCCGTCTGGGTACGGCGCACGTCGACACCGGCGAGATCGACCAGGCCGTCGAACACGGACATCAGGCCATCGCATGCGCGGCCCCGCTCGATTCCGGTACCGCCCGTGCCAACATCCAGATTCTGTGCCGGCATGTCCAGGCCACCGGTCACCGTGCTGCCGCCGACCTCGCAGACCATGCCCGCAGTGCTCTGGTCACAGCGCAGGCGTAGCCGTTCGGGAAAGGACGAGGAGGAGCCTGCCGTGAGCCCCGCCACCCGGCGCCCGGCTTCCGACGACCACCCCCGGTGGACCATACCGTCCGGCGCCAGCACGTGGAAACGACTTGTCGGGCCGCATGGCGAGGCTGGCGAGCGGTTGTCATCCCGCCTGCCACAGGTTACAGTTATTTCCGATACTGAGGAGGTGTGGTGGGTAGCTCGGGTGTGCTGGTCGGTGCCGAACGGATCGAGTCGATCCATGGCGATCGGGAGACAGTCACCGCGGCTCAGGCGGCCGTGGCTGCGGCCGTCGGTGCCGAGGTGGTCCTGAAACTTCCCGACGGTACCTACGTCCCCCTCCCGCCTGCGCTCACACGGCTGGTCGCGGCCTCACTCCGCGAGCTGGCAGCGGGCCATGCGGTTACCATGCTGCCGTCCGAGGCGTTGTTGAGCCCCGCGGAGGCCGGTGAGCTCCTGGGGTTGTCGCGGCCGTTCGTCAGCCGGTTGCTCGATGCCGGAGAGATCCCGTCCGAGCGACTCCCCGAGAGCAGGCACCGCAGGGTGCGCCTGTCGGACGTTCTCGCTTTCCAGCAACAACGCGAGTCCAGGCGTGCGGGCCGGCGGATCATCGCCGAGGCTGCTGACGCGGCCGGTATCCCGTACTGACCGCTACGATGCCCATGCCCATGCCCCGGGTACTCGTCGATACGAACGTGCTCTTCCCGTTCTCCGTCATGGATCTCATGTTCGCGTTCACCGAGGACGGCATCCACAACATTCTGTGGACCGATGCGCTCCTGGACGAATGGGAACGGGTCATTGTGCGCTCGGGACGGCGCTCGGTATCCTCGGCGGCGGCGGTCACCGCGGCGGTACGGAAATTCTTCCCCGAGTCGGAGGTTGCGTTCTGCGACTTCGCCGATCTCATCGCCGGCATGCCGGGAAAAGATCCGAACGACCGCGTCCACATGGCAGCCGGGAGACAGCACCAGGACGCCCCCGGCTTTCCATACAGTCTTACTCGCCGTCCGATGGTCAAGACCTTCTGTGGTCGTTGGTCCTATGATCGAAAGATCATGGTGCGCCTCTAACTATCTTGTTCTTGTTCGATTTGGCGAACTGCCCGCACCGCCGCCTGCCGCACA